>JBKJRK010000365.1:0-10725 GCA_046593135.1 Tepidisphaeraceae bacterium
AGTCATTTGGGGGCGCCTCCACTGAAAACGTGGCGCGGGCGTCTCTCCCGCGTTTTTCATGTAAACGGAAGACGCGGGCTAGACGCCCGCGCCACGAAGCGCTTATTTGGCGAACGCCTTGTCGTCCTTGTTTCCGCCGGAGCGGACGTAGGCGACCATGTCGAGAATCTCTTCCTCGTTCAGCGTGTCGATGAGGCCCTCCGGCATCAGCGAGAGGCGTGCCGGTCGCTTCTCGGCGATGTCGGCCTTCTTCAGTTTCACGGTTTCGCTCGACAGGGGGTTGGCGCGGATCGTAAGGGTGTCGGCGTCTTCGGCTTCGACTTGGCCGGAGACGAGCTGGCGTTTCTTGGTAATGAATTCGGTAGGGCGGTACTGGTCGCTGATGATCTTTGACGGCAGGAGGGTCGCCTCGAGCACGTCCATCGGCCCGAAGCGGTTGCCGGCGGTGGTGAGGTCGGGGCCGGTGGAGCCGCCGTCGCTGCCGAAGCGGTGACACTTCGCGCATTGTGCCGCCTCGAAGGCGAGCTTGCCCTTTTCGAAGTTGCGGCCACTGGTCGCCTTGGAGATGACGGGCGTGAGGTCGGACATCTGCCAGTTGCGGACGAACTGCCGCGGGGCGGTTTCCTGCACGACCTCGACGCTCTGCTCGCCTTTGAGGAAGGGCTCCAGTGTTTTCTTTTCATCCGCGCTGAGCGTTGCGACGGCGTCTTCGCGGATGCGCAGGATGAAGTTTTTGAAACTGTTGCCGCCGGCGTATTTCTGCTCGGCGAGGCTGAGCCACGAAAAATACGCCTGGCGCAGCTCCGGCGTCCACCCGGTCTTCACGCCGCGGAGAATCAGCACGCAATGCAACTGATCTTCCTGCGTGCCCGCCGATGCGAGAAGCTTCATCGTTTTGGCGACGACACTCGGGGCCTGAAGGTACGCGAGAAGCTGGCCGACTTCGCGGTTTACGAACCGGCTTTGTGACGGATACAGCGGGTCGAGCGTCGCGGCGACACCGGCCGCGGTGGATTCATCCGGCGCGCCGAGCCGGCTGAAGCACAGGCCTAGTGCCCGCAGCGCTTCCAGCGTCTGCTCTTCCGACAAGCTGCTCGTCGGCAATTGGCCGAGGGCGTCGAGCACCTGTTTTTGAAGTTCAGGATTCGGCTTGAACGCCACGGTTTTGTCCGGGCGGATTGAATCGAAAATACTGCCGGCGCGGACCAGCCCGACCAGCGCGTTAATCGAAGCCGTCGAGTTGCGTTCGTCGAGCGCTTTCTGTTTCCAGAGGTTGACGTCCTGCCGCTCCAGCGCCACGCGGGCGGCGAAGCGGAGGTAGCGGTCCTGGCTGTCGAGGTGGCTCCACACCGCGTCGACCGCGGCCGGGTCTTGCTTGACGTGAAATTTCTCGATCTCGTGGCGCTTCGCCCGCGATTCGGCGGCGGCCTTGTTCGGCTCGAGGGGCGCGGGGGCGGTCGACTCGTCGCCGGTGTAGGATACGCGGTACAGCCCCGACTGGCTGCCGCGCCCGCCGATGGTGATGTACATGTTTCCGTCGACGGGGTTGATGACCACGTCGGTGACGCCGAACGGCTTGCCGTCGACGAATTTTTCGAACGTGCTGCTGCGGTAGCCGGAGCCGTCGGGGGTCATGTGGACCGCGTAGATTTTTCCGTACGACCAGTCGGCGATGAACAAGGCGTGCTGGTAGACGGCCGGAAACTTGGCGGCGGCGCCGAACGTAACGCCGGTCGGGGAGCCCATGCCGGTGTTGACGACGGCCCCGAGGCTGTCGGGATAATACTCGGGCCACTTGCCCGTGCCGTTGCGCCATCCGTACTCGCCGCCGCTGACGGCGAGGTTGACGCGGGTGGGGCGGTACCAGGGGGTGCCGGTATCCCATTCCATGTCGCTGTCGTAGGTGAACAGCTCTCCGTCGGTGTTGAAATCGATGTCGTAGGTGTTGCGAAGCCCGGAGCAAAGGAGCTCGCGGTTTTTGCCGTCCTTGTCGAAACGGATGATCCAGCCGGCGGGTGCCATCACGTTCGGGTCGTGTCCGCCGCCGTCGGGGTTGCGGGGGAGGAGCAGGTCTTCGGCCCAGTTGCGCTTGGGGCTTTCGGGGGACACGCCGTCGGGCAGGGGGCTGAAGTTACCGGCGACGAGGTAGATTTTTCCGTCGGGGCCGAGGCGGGTGGCGTGGGGGCCGTGCTCGCCCTGGTAGTCGACGTTGAAGAGCTTTTCGACCTTGTCGAGCGTGTCGTCGTTGTCGGTGTCGGTGACGCGGTACACGCCGCTGCCGTTGCCCCCGATGCCGCCGCCGTTGACGGTGACGTACAAGCTGTCGTAGGCCCACATGAGGCCCTGGGCATGGCCGAGGGGGATGTCGATCTTCTCGACCTTTGTGTCCTCGGGTTTTTCTCCAACGGTGACGCGGAAAAGCGGCCCGCCCTCACCGGAGACGATGAGCCGGCCTTTCGGATCGGCGGTCATGGAGACCCAGGAGTCTTCTTTTTCCTTGGGGACTGAATAGAGCCGCTCGATCTTGAAGCCGGGGAGTGTTTGAATGTCCTCCGTGCGGGTCGCCTTGCCGTCGGGGCCGGCGACGCCGTCGCGAGGGAGCTTGTCCCACGGCCCGATGCCGTAATCGCCGATGACGCGCACCTTGCTCCAGGCCGCGTCGTCGAAATCCTTGCTCATCCAATTGTCCGGAAGTTTTTCGCTGACGCGCCACACTTCGTCGCTGATGACGTCGAGGGAGTCGCCGCTGTCCAACATGACGTGCAGCTTTGCGATGAAGCCGGCATCGGAGTTGACGTTTTTGGCGAGCACCGTGACGAGGTTCTTGCCGTCGAGGAGGTGTTTGCGCACGTCAACTGTCACGGGTACTTGCCAGGTCGCGCTTTTGGCCACCTCTGTACCGTTTATGTACGCCGTGAACTCGTTGTCACAGGTCGCCCAGAGGGTCACGCTGGTGATCTGCTTAAACGGGGCTTCGGCGGGCAGCGTGAACGTGGAACGTAAGCCGATGGTTTGATTCTCCTTCGCCTTTTCAGCCCAGATCCATTGAGCTGCGGGCTGTTGCGCCGGATCGACCTTCGGCGCCTCAGCAAAAACGGCCGAAGCAGGAAACGTCAAGTTAAAGAGAATGAGGAATGACGCACGTATTTTGAACATGTCCGTGTCTCGCCGAGGTTGGAAAAGGTTAGTCCATGTACGGGCCGGCTGGACGCTGCGCGGCTGGCCGGAAATGATACGCGGAGGCCGATCGTTTGCCACTTTCGCATCGCCCGGGGATTGGCCCGATGAACCGGCGATCGGTAAGCTGCCGTGCGGATGACACCGAGACACGGGAGTTTACTTTGATCAGCCTGCTTCGCCCTCCGTATTGGATACTGTTACTGGCCCTGGTCGTTGTGCCGGCGACGATCGGTTGCCGGCCGAAGAAGCCGGCCGCGCCGGCGGTGAGTTTTGCCCATGAGCTGCCACCCGGCGAGTTGGCGCTTCGCAAAATCTCGCCGGCGGAATACCCAGATTTTACGCCAACGGGCCAGGGCGATCCGCAACTTGTGTTGCGGGCGATCGACCAAAGCCTGACGTATCTGAAGGCTCCCAGCAGCAAGAAGTATTTCCCGTACCTTGATATCACCCACGACCGGGCCGTCGCGACGCTCGTGGCGTTGAAAGAGGTTTACCAGCGCGAAGTGGTTGACCAGCCCGGCGGGGCCGGCCTGAACGCCGCCATCCGGCAGAGTTTTGACGTGTACAAGAGCGTCGGCGGGTGGGACCCTCAGACCGGCCAGTACATTGGCCGCGTGCTGTTCACGGGCTATTTCACGCCGATCTACCCCGCCAGCCAGACGCGCACCGGGGCGTACCAGTGGCCGTTGTACAAGCGGCCGGCGGACCTCGTGTCGGACGAGGCGACGGACACATCGGGCCGTCGCACCACCGACGGGCGGATCGTCCCGCACTTTACCCGCGCCGAGATCGAGCGCGACCGCAAGCTCGCCGGGCAGGAGTTCGTCTGGCTTGCCAACCGCTTCGACGCGTACGTTATCACCGTTCAGGGCTCCGCCGTTTTGCGCCTGACCGACGGCCGGACGCTCGAGGTCGGTTACTCCGGCTATAACGGCCACGTTTACGCCAGCCCGGCGATGCAAATGGTCGCGGACGGCGTGATGCGGCGCGAGGACGTCTCACTGAAGACGATGCGGAACTACTTCGATGCCAACCCCGTCGCGATGGACAAATATCTTTGGTTTAATCCCCGCACGGTGTTCTTCACCGAGCGTCCGGGCGGCCCGTTCGGGAAGCTGAACGTGCCGGTGACGCCGTTCGCAACAATCGCAACCGACAAGACGGTCTACCCCCGCGCGATGCCCGCCTTCCTGAACGTCGCCGTTCCGCGTCCCGGCGGCGGCAGCGCCGCGCCCTTCCGGGGCTTCATGCTCGACCAGGACGCCGGCGGCGCCATCCGCGCCGCGGGTAAGACCGACATCTACATGGGCATCGGCCCCGCCGCCGAAGAGCTCGCGGGAAGGCAGTTGAACGAAGGCGAGTTGTACTACCTGGCAGTGAAGTAGGGGCGAACCTTGTGTCCGCCCTATGTCCCCAATCAAGCCGGGCGAACACGAGGTTCGCCCCTACTTGCCGGGCATTACGCGCTTCCCCATGACTCGATCGACCAACCCGGGCACCAGCGTCGCCGCGCTGAGCCCCCATCGCGACGGCGCAAACGGCCACACCTCCGGGCGGGGTTCCTCGATCGCTTTCAACATTTTCCGGGCCACGGTTTCGGCGGACTGGCGGACTTCGCCATTGATCTTTTGGATTCCAGAAGCGTTGTTCCCGGCCTTCTTCGCCGCTTCGCCGAACTCGGTCTCGGTGCCGATGGGATGAACGCTCGTGACGGCGATGCGGTCCGGCTTCAATTCAACTCGCAACGCCTCGGCCAGCGACAGCTGGGCGGCCTTCGTGGCCGAGTAGACGCCGAAGTACGGCAGTCCCCGTCGGGCGACGGCAGATGACACGAGCATCAACTGGCCCCGCCATCCACCCCGAATTTCCTGAAATTTCATCACGGGCACGGCGGGGCGAATGCAATCGGTCGTGCCGAACACGTTGGTTTGGAATAGCTGGAGAATTTCGTCCGCGCTGCTTTCCGCCACCGGACGAAGCACTCCGTAGCCCGCATTACAGACGAGCGTGTCGAGCCGGCCGAAATGTTCGACCGTGCGGCGGACGAGGGAGGCGCATTGGGCGGGGTCCGCGACGTCGGTTTGCAGAGCCAGGTGGTTTCCGCCCAGCGCACGGTTCAGTTCTTCAATTCGATCAAGTCGTCTGGCGGCCAGGACAAGTTTTGCCCCGCGGGGGTGGAGAATCTCCGCAAGAGCTTTGCCGATGCCGGCGCTGGCGCCGGTGATAACAACAACCATTCCGTCGAGCGGGCGTCGCATGGTGAGAGTATACGGCGGGACGTTGGAGCGGTGGTCCGACAACTTTCCGGAGACTCTGCGGGGCAAAGTCAACAAGTCTAATCGCATTTCTCATATTCCGACCCCTTCACGACCGATAAGTGCGATGACTATGCAAAATTCCACCCTCCGCGCATTGTTCATCTTCGTAGCCGCGATGGTCGTTTGCGTCGGCAGCGCCGCCGAGGCGGGCACGGTGCTCTTGGCGCGCGAATCGACGATTCGCGCCACCGGCACGGCCGGCTCGGGCGGCTACAACCTGTCGGACGGCTCAGAAGATTTCAGCGGGTTCTCCGACGCCGTCGACACCGTCGACGCCGGCCTCGCCGGCGCACGCGTCGCGGCAAACCAACATTCACGCCCGTCGGTCACCAACGGCGGGTTCCTCGGCGCCTTCGCCGAAGGCTCGGCCAGCACCGACGCCGGCTCCGGAACGGACCCCGCGGAGGCGGTCAGCGACTTCGGCTTGACGTTCCAGGTGCTCGACGCCCCGTCACTGATGAAGCTCGGCGGATCGGTCGGCGTGAGCGGAAACGGCTCGACCTCCGTCTGCCTTACAAACGAATCCACCGGCGACGTCGTGCTCCAGCAGGAACTCTTTGCCGGCAACGGCGAAGGTCAATCGATCGAACAGTCGACGATGCTTCAGCCGGGGGTGTACGAGCTCTCCGTCGCGGCAATGGTCAACGGCGAACCGACCGAAAGCATGGCCTACTACACCTTCAGCCTCAGCCTCGCCTCCGGCGACGGCGGCGTAACGCCGATCCCCCTCCCCCCGATGGTTTGGGCCGCCGCGGCTTTGCTTGGAACCGGCGCCGGCGTGCAGGGACTGCGGCGCATGCGCCGCGTTGTTCGCTGAATCAATCTTTTTTGCCATCCAGGGACGCAGGACAGGGTGCGATGAGCACCCTGTTTGCATTGGAAAAACTCGTATACTAAACGGATCTTCGCGGCGTAACCCGCGATGCTCGCCGGAGTACAAGAATTATGGGTAAGGAATTCATTAACCCCAACTGGCACGTCATCCTGATTCATTATCCTCTGGGCGTTTTCGTCCTGGGAATGATGTTGGAAGTATTGTGCCTGCTCTTCCGTCGGCACGGCTCCGTTCGCTCGGCGGCGCGGTGGATGGTTGTGCTAGGGGCGCTGGCCGGGTTGCCGGCGGCGTATGCGGGGATGTACGCACTGGCGGACGTTGCCCGGCGTACCGCGCCGGCCGCGCCGATCGACGCGCCGTGGCACGCCGTCGGCGAAGCCAGCACGCTGACCGCGGATCAGTGGGAGCTGATTGGCAGCCATTTCTGGACCAACGGCGGTGTTGCGGTGATCGCGTCGGTGCTTGTGACGCTCGCCGTCGCATTAACAGACCGATGGCGTCAGCGGCTGTATCCGCTTTTGCTCCTTCTGCTGATCGGGTGCCTTGGGGCGATGGGTCTTGGCGCGTGGGAAGGCGGCGAAATGGTTTACCGCGAAGGCATTGCGGTGAAAATGCACGCCAAGCTCGACGAGCGCGCCGCCGCGACGCAGCCGGCGGCGATTTCTTCCGCGCAACCCGATTCACCCGCCGCCGAAAAACAGAACGAGCGGCCAGCGGGCATCGATTATTACGTGAACCCCGTCCAGGCCCATGTGACGCTCGCCGGCCTCGTCGCGGCGATGGGCATGCTCGGCATCGGGTTGTCGCTGCGGGCGGCGTCGACGTCCCCGCACTGGAGCGACCCGGAAGCCGAGCGTGCCGGCGTCGCGGCTATGCCCAACCGCCAGCGCGGCGGACACGAAGACATGGCCGTCCTCCGCTCGTTCGCGCCGCGCGTCGAGATCAGCGGCGAAGTCGAACGCATCCCCGCGGCCCGGTTCTGGATCCTTACATTCCTGCTCACGGTCGCCACTTCGGCGGCCGGATGGTGGGTACTCGGCGATGGGAACGGGACCTATCGCCCGCAGGATCTTTGGAAGCTCGTGACCGCCGACGGCTATCTCCGCCGGTTCGCCCACGTTGCCGGGGCGGGCGCGATCATCGTCCTGCCGCTACTCATGGCCCTGCTCGCGCGCTTCGCCCGGCGGAGTCATCTCATGGCAGGCTTTTTCGCGTTTCTTTTGGTTTCGGCGCTGGCGGCCCAAGTGTGGCTCGGGGCGCTGTTGCTATTCGACCAGCCGAAGGTGCAACCCGGCGGAGGGCCGTGGTATCAGTTCCAACAGCCACAACCGACGATCGCCGATTCGGAATGATAGCGGAAGCGATGCGCTCTACGTTCGTTCCTGTACCTCGTCAACGTCCATCGTAAATACGCTTACCGTTTCGCCGTCCACTTTTTCCAGGTTGATGTGAAGCGTTCCGATGACGGTCACCTGCCGGCCGCTGTAGTTGTTCGCCGTGACGTTGGGGGGGACTTTTGCGAACACCCGTTCCTGAACCTTCGGCGGTCCGCCCATGCAGCATTCGACGATCGAGTAGACGAGCTGAAATTCGCGAACCGTCGGCGACGCGGCGCTCGGAGCGAACATCTCGCCGTTGAATTTCACCTTTTTCCCGTTGAGCTCGCGGACTTCCTTCGGGATGACGGCTTCCGTGTCGCGCTTCGGGTCGAGGGGGAAGTTGCCCATGCCTTTGAGGTCGACGAAGTAATAATCGCCTTCCTTCACCGCGATCCGCGGGTCGAGGATCGTCCACAAGCCCCACGCAAACAGCAGCGAAACCGCCCCGAGGAATCCAACCAAACGAAAGTTGATCCGCTCGCCCAGCGGCTTGGAGGCCTTGCGGTTCGACGAGTAATCGAGTGTGGCGTCCATATGAATCCAGTACTGAGGGCTGAGTGATGAGGGCTGAGTACTACAACCAACTCAGTCCTCATCACGCATCACTTCTTTTTATTTCGCCGCCGGCTTCACGCTCGAGCACGCGAGCTCGAAGATGCTGACGATGAAGCCGTCGTCTTTTTTTTCTTCGACTTTCAACTGCCCTTCCACCTGAATCTGTTCCGGGAAATAGCTGACGGCCTTGCCTTCCGGGCACGAGACGATGATCGAGTGCTGAACTTGTGGCGGCTGGCCGAAGCAGCAGGCGAACAGGTCGGGCACCAGCACGAACTGCCTGATTTTGTCGGCCTGATCCAAGGGGATCATAAATCCGACCAGGCGAACGTTCGATCCCGTCAAAGCCTGCACGTCCTTGGGGATGTTGCCGCCTTTGTCCTGGTCGAATTGGAAGTTCCCCAGGTCCTGAATGGCGACCGTGTAGACGTCGCCGTCCTTCGGCTTCGTGTGCGGCTTTCGCTCTTCGTCGGAGGGAGGCCCGACCGGCTGGGTCGTCGCGCCCGCCTTGTCAGTGGCCCACGCCGCTGGGGCGGCGGCGAGGGCACAGATGAACAGAAGTCTGGCGATTTGCTTGGACATCATCACTTCTACTTTATGACGCGTATGGGGGTTCGACCACCCACCCACAAGGCTCGGCCCGCGTTTTCAGGCCGCCACCAAGTTCGTCGCCACCGGCGTGCGGTAGGCTTTCATCGCCGGCACGAGCCCTGCCAGCACGGCAACCACCACGACGCCTGCAAGATACGCCAACTCCTCCCACCCGACCGCAAATGCGTTGAAGCCTTGTCCCAGCAGGCGTTCCATCCAGGCTGAGCCAATCAACCCGATCAAGTGGCCCAGCACCCACCCGACGACGCCGCCGAGCAGGCCGATCAGGCCGGCTTCGACGCAGATGAGCGTCAGCACGCGGGCCTTTGTCGCGCCCAGTGCGCGGAGGATCGCGATCTCGCGCTTACGCGCCGCGACGGAGTTGTAGATGCTCACGAGAATCCCGACCGCCGCGACGATGCTCACGAGCGCGGAGATCAAAAGCAGGACGAGCGTGCTGCCGGCGAGGATGGTGTCGAAGAACTGGCTCATGACCATCGCCGGCTTCACCGCCGTCGCTACGGAGCCGGCGTTGATATTGTACTCGAGCGTCTGGGCCATGAACGGGGCGCGGGCTTTGATGAGGATCGCGGACAAAAGCCACTGGTCTTGCGGGAGCTTGGGGTCGACGGTTCCGTCTTCGTTGACGGTGTAGGCCTCGTGCTCGTGGGCGTGGCCTTCGCCGCCGGTCACTTCGTGGTGGGCGTGTTCGTCATGGCTCTCATGATCGTGACCGTCGTGCGCGTCGGGCTTCGTGGCCGGGGCGTCCCCGGACAGGAGATCGGCCGCGGGCGGAGCGGGCGGCGTCTCGCTTTTTGCCGGGGCGCGGGCCGGCGGCGAGGGGCGGACGGGTTGACCGGACGCCGCGGCACGAATGTTCGACTGGATCGCCATCCCTTCGCTGTGCTCTTCAACACAATAGGTCGTCACGAGTGGAATGAAGATCACGCGGTCGTTCGAGGTGTTCGTCGGCTTCAGCACGCCGACTACTTTCCATTCTTCGCCGTGCTGGTGGGCTGTTTGCCCCTCGGCCGGGGCGCCGTGGGTGGCGTGAAAAATGTCGCCGATCTTCAGGCCGGCGAGCCTGGGCACGTCGCTGCCGACGATCGCCTCGAATTTTCGCGGGTGAAAGACGGTCCCTTCGGCGAACGCAAACCGCTTGCCCGGCCGGTAGTTGAAGGCGTCCTCGACCTTCTCGACCGGGTTGCCGCCGGGCGTAAAGCCGAACATCTGCGGCACGGTCCCGATGATCCGGCGGTTTTTGTAGGTGTCGCCGACGGCGATCGGAATCGCCTGCTTGACCTGCCGGCGGTCTTTGTTCAGTTGCTCGTAAAGCGAGTAGGGGACGTTACCGGGGCTTTGGTCGATGTGATAGACGGTGTTGAGCACGAGCTGAATGGGCGAGCCTTTGCCGACGATGAGGTCGTACCCGTAGTCCGTTTGCCCGAACAGCGCCGCCCCGCCGTTGCGAATGAGCAGCACCGCCACCGCCAGCGCGACGCCGAGGACGACGGAGAGCAAGGTGAGCCACGTGCCCAAGGCGCGTTGGCGCATCTGTTTGAAGACCAGTTGGAAAAGATTCATGCCGAGGTCCGAGGTCCAAGGTCCGAGGTCCGAGCCAATAATGCCGGGCCCGACTCGGCCCTCGGCCCTCGACCCTCGCTGCTCGCTTTGTTCAACTCCGACAATGCCACTACCCGCGAAAATTGTCCCGAAATCTGCGGGTCGTGGCTGACCAACAGCAGGCTCGCGCCGACCTCGGTGCACAGTTTTCGAATCAGATCCAGCACCGACTGCGCGTTCTTCGGGTCCAGCGCGCCCGTCGGTTCGTCCGCCAGTACGAGCCGCGGGCGATTGGCCAACGCCC
>JBKJRK010000468.1:0-9505 GCA_046593135.1 Tepidisphaeraceae bacterium
TTTTGGCGCCGGAGCGGGCGCGTCGGCGGGAAGGAAAATGGAACAGACCGGCTGGCCGTTTTCGACGAGCGTCAGCTGGGTGGCGGACTCGCCGGCCGGCTTCAGCGCGTTCCGCCACCTCTCGCCCGCTATCGCCGGCACACTGCCAAGCAACGCCCGGAGAAACGGCGCATATTTCATCGATCAATCCTCCGCCCCGGAGTGCCGATGTGATCCGCCGCCGGGTTTCACTTGATACCGGGACGCATGCGCTCGTTGTTGGCAAGAACCTGCTTCGGAGTCATGCGCGCCGTTGCACGGACCCGCCTCAATAGCCGCTTGCGGTTTCGCGATTCAGTGGTGCGCGTCCGAAGAGCGTATCAGTACAGGCACCGGGGGGGGGTTCGAAGACCGTGGCCCGCCGCACGCTGCTCGGTCTGCAAAACCGCAAACAGTCGTCCGGCAGAATGCCGACACCCATGTCGAGTGGGCGGCGGTCGACACTTCGCTTCCGGAAAGGACTCGACTAAACTTTTTCGATGCCCGGCGAATTCAATTTCATCGAGTGGGTGCGGTCACTGCAGAAGCCGAGCGACTTTGTGCCGGTGCCGCCGGGCGACGATCTGGCCGTCTTGAAGTGGGCCGGCGACGACCTGCTCCTCGTCGGGGCCGACCAGGTGCTCGACGGGGTTCATTTCGATTCTTCGGTTCATTCGCCGCGCCAGATCGGCCGGAAGGCGATGAACCGCAACCTGTCTGACTGCGCCGCCATGGCGTGCCTGCCGGCGGCGGCAATCGCGACCGCAGCGCTGCCGCGCGGGACCTCGCTCGATTATGCAAAGGAACTTCACCTCGGCCTGTGCGAGGCGGCCGAGCCGTTCGGCTGTCCGGTGGTCGGCGGCGATACCGCCAGCTGGGACGGCAGGCTCGCGCTCAGCGTCACGATCCTCGGTAAGAGTGCGGGCATCAATCCGATCCTTCGCGGCGGCGCCAAGCCCGGCGACGGCATCTACGTCACCGGCCCGCTCGGCGGGAGTCTGCTCGGGCGGCATATGACGTTCGAGCCGCGGATCGGCGTCGCCCGTAAACTGGCGTCCCTAGGAAGCGTAAGCGCGATGATCGACCTGTCCGACGGCCTGTCGCGCGACCTCGGCCACGTCTGCCGGGCGGGCAACGTCGGCGCGGTGGTAATGGCCGGCCTCGTGCCCGTCCACGAAGACGCCATCCAAATGCGACGCGACGGGCGTACCCCGCTCGAACACGCGCTGCACGACGGCGAAGACTACGAGTTGCTGTTCACAGGCCAACCCGCATTCTACTTCGCCTCGACGCGCGTCGGGACGATCACCCAGGAGCCGAGCGTCTGGCTGCAGACCGCCGCGGGCGAACGGGAAGTGCTGGAGGCGAAGGGGTGGGAGCATCGGTTGTGAGGGAAGGGGAGAGATCAAATTTGAAATTTCAAATCTCAAATCTCTTCCACTTGGAGGTGCAGTGACCGTTTCGGCCGCAGTAAGCCCGGCGTCTCGTGAGACGCCTCTTCCCGAATGTCCCGGCGGCGTTCTCGTCACCGCGTGCTTTGCCTCGACCACATTTCTCGGGGCGTTTTTGTTGTTTCTGGTTCAGCCGCTGGTCGCGAAGTACATCCTGCCGTGGTTTGGCGGCGGTGCGGCGGTGTGGACGACGTGCGTTTTGTTTTTCCAGGCGGTCTTGCTCGGCGGATACCTCTACGCGCACCTCGGCGTCAGCCGGCTCGGGGCGCGGGCGCAAGCGGTCGTGCACGTGCTGCTCCTGCTCGTGGCGGCGGCGGTGGCGCTGCCGGCGATCGCCCCGGCGGACCGCTGGAAGCCCGCCCCGGACGCGGGCGAAAACCCCATCGGCCAGATCCTGCTGTTACTGCTCGTGACCGTAGGACTGCCGTGCCTGGCATTATCCGCCACGAGCCCGCTGTTGCACACGTGGTACAGCCGGCTGCGACCGGGGGCGGCGGTCTACCGCCTGTTCGCCTTGTCCAACCTCGGGTCATTATTGGCGCTGCTGGCGTATCCGCTGGTCGTCGAACCGTTCTTGCCGCGCCGGGCGCAGGCGATGGCATGGTCGATCGCACTGGTGGCGTTCGCGGCGCTGTGTGCAACGTGCGCGATTCTGGCGATGTGCTGTGCCAAGCCGTCGTCTGAAGCAACCGACTCGGCGACCTTTATTGATTCGGCCGCTGCCGCGCCGCGCGTGGGTCCGGTGAACGGTGCGTTATGGCTCGCACTGCCGGCGTGTGCGTCGGCGCTGTTGCTGGCGACGACCAACACGATCACCCAGGATTTCTCCCCAGTCCCGTTCCTCTGGGTGCTGCCGCTGGCGCTTTACCTCCTGACGTTCATCATCGCGTTCGACCGCCCGCGCTGGTACCGCCGGCGCGTTTTCGGCGCGACCCTGGCCGTTTGCCTGACGGGGACGTTGTTGATGTTGTCGCAGCCGCGCGAGTATGTGCCGCTGTGGGTGCTGGTCGGAACGCTGACGGCAACGATGTTCGTCGGATGCATGACGCTCCACGGCGAGCTCGCCCGCCTCCAGCCACCGGCCACGCGCCTGACCGCGTACTACCTTGCGATCGCCGCCGGCGGGGCACTCGGCGGCTTGCTCGTCGGCATCGGCGCACCGGTGTTGCTCACGTCGTATTCCGAATTGCAAATCACCTTGTGGGTTTGCGCTTTCTTCGCCGTCGTCACGCCCGTAGCCGTCAACCGGCGGTTGTCGTCGGCCGCCGCCGGCGTGCCGGTGCTGGCCGCACTCGTCGCGCTCGCCCTCTTGCTCTGGACGACGAGCCACCCTGCGCTCACCGGCGCGACTCTGCGTTCGCGCTCACGCGATTTCTACGGCGTCCTCACGCTCTGGGATTTTGAAACCGCCCAAGGCAAAAGCTTACTGCTCCGCCACGGAAGCACGGCGCACGGCCTCCAGTTTCTCCGGCCCAGCCTCCGCGAGTCGCCGACCACCTATTACCACCCGCGCACCGGCGTCGGAGTTATCCTCGGAAAATATTCGCCGCTTCCGCACCCCCGCCGCGTCGGCCTCATCGGGCTCGGTGCCGGCACGCTCGGCGCCTACGCGCAGGCGGGAGACGTCTACCACTTCTACGAGATCAGCCCCAGTGTTCTGCGGTACGCGCAAGACCCGTTCACCTACCTGAGCGACCTCACCCGGCGTGGCGCGAAGCTGAAGACCACGCTCGGCGACGGGCGGCTGTCGATGGAACGCGAGCCGGCCCAGAACTACGACGCGATCGTTCTCGACGCCTTCAGCGGCGACGCCATCCCGGTTCATTTGCTCACCAGCGAGGCGTTCGACGTTTACAAGCGTCACCTCGGCCCGTCGGGCGTGCTGTGCGTTCACGTGTCCAACCTCCACCTCGATCTTCGACCTGTCGTCGCCGCGGCCGCGAAGCGGCTCGGGTGGGAGGCGGTTCTATTCAACTCCGACGTGGCAAAAGAATGCGCCGGTTACCTGGCGCTTTGGATCATGCTCAGCCCCGACCCGGCCCGGATCGAAAGCCTTCGCAAGCTCGGCGCCAACCGTTCGCCCCAGCAAAAGCCCGGCTTCGCGCCGTGGACCGACGAGCACACACCCGTGCTCGGCATTCTTCGCTGACGTGACGCCGGTCGCGGCCCGTCAGGCCGGTCGCACGCTTGTGACGTCGCGTTCGCGCCATTACAACCGCCGGCATGGGTGAGTCCGGCGTCCAACTTTCTGACTCCGTCGCACAAACCGAAGCAATCGCGGCCGGCCTTGCAGAGACGCTCCGCGGCGGGGCGTGTCTTGCCCTCCACGGAAACCTCGGCGCCGGCAAGACGCAGTTCGTCCGCGGACTCGTCCGCGGGCTGGGGGGAAATCCTCGGGCCGTGTCGAGCCCGACGTTCGTCCTGCTCAACGTTTACGAAGGCGGCCGCCTCGCCGTCTTTCATCTCGACGCATATCGCGTTCACGGCCCAGAAGACTTCGAGTCGATCGGCTTTTCTGAACTGCTCGAGCAAGGCGGCGTCGTGGTGGTCGAATGGGCCGGGCGGGTCAGCGACCTGCTGCCGCCAGATCGAATCGACGTCCGAATCGAACCCATCGCCGAAGGGCGGCGAAGCATCTCCATCGAGCCGCCCTGACCCGCGTTAGAAGAATAACGCCGTTTTCTACCGTGACGCCAAGCTTCGTCTGCGCTAAGGTAACTGTCTCGGGCGCTCGTTAGCTCAGGAGAATACGATTATGAAAACCAACACTCGCCATCGACTCTTAGCATTCCTCATTGTCCTGGGGGCGACTTTCTTCTGGACCGCGCCGGCCGGGGCCGACCTGCGAGACGACGCCGATTACTTTTCGACCGAGGTCGAGCGTGAGGCGTCGAAGCTCATTCAGGGGGTCCGGCAGAAACACGAGAAGGACGTCGTAGTCGAAACGGTGCCCGTCGTGCCGGGCGCTCCCGAGCCGGGCAAGGCGCGCGAGGAGTTCTTTCAAAATGAAGTCTCCCGTCGCGGTAAAGCGGCGGGCATAACCGGGATTTACGTTCTGATTTCACGGGATCCCCAGTCTTTCTACGCCGGCATCGATCCGAAGACGCAGCAGCGCGCGTTCACTTTGAAGGACCGCGGCCGCCTCCGCGAAATCCTGTTGAAACATTTTCAAGCGAAAGATTTTGACGGCGGCCTGCTCGCCGGGCTGCGGATGATCGACGAGACGTTGACCGCCAACGCGTCCGGCGCGGGCGGTCCGTCCGCAACGGCAGGCGCGGGTGTGGCTGGCGCGGGCGCTGCCGGCGCGGCCGAGGCAAACCGCGGCAATGACGCCGGCGCTTCGCAACAACCGGCTGGATCGAGCCCCGGCAGCGGCTCGCCGGCGCCTGTGCCAAACAAGAAAGGGTTCAACATGAGCAACATGCTTTTCCTCGGCCTCGGCATTGTGATTGTCTTCATGATTATTCGCGGGCTTCTCCGCTCCCGGCAGCGCATGGTCGGCGGGCCCGGCGGGCCGGGGTACGGCCAGCCGGGGCCGGGCCAACCCGGATACGGGCAGCCGGGATACGACCCTCGCTACCAACAGCAACAAGGCGGCGGCATGGGACGCGGCATCCTCGGCGGACTCCTCGGCGGTATGGCCGGCGGATACCTCTACGACCAGATGCGCGGCCAAGGCGGCAACGAAGCCAACGCCGCCCCCCTCGACCCCAACGCCACGCCCCTCGACACCCCCGATTCCACCAGCGGCTTCGCCGACTTCGGCTCCGGTAGCTCCGGCGGCGGCGACTTCGGAGGTGGCGGAGACTTCGGCGGCGGCGACAGCGGTGGCGGCGGCGGCGACTTCTAACCCCATCCCCGTTCGCCAGACCGAACCGTCGGCAGGGTCACTTCAGTGACCCTGTCTCTTCTCAAGCGCCGATTGGCTTTCCGGTTCCGCTTGACCCGACATCCCGCATTCCGGACTCCGCTCGGGACTGGCGTGCGGAGGTCGTAACCACAGCGCACGTAAAGTCCGGCTCGTGAACGGGCGCCGCACGCTAGTCGCTGGAGGAGTTGGGGCTGGCGGTGTTCACACTGATGATTCCCTTGCTCTACAACTGATCCTGCTGGGGATCGACGACACGCTGGCGCGCAAGCGTGGCTTGAAAGTCTATGGCGTGGGCATGCACCACGACCCGCGCTGCTCTCCACGCGCAAGACGACGATCACCAACTGGGGTCACTGCCGGGTGATCCTGGGCGTGATTCTCAAGCTGCCGTTCTGGGCGATAAAACTGGGACGGGCGATAAAACCGGGACGGGGACGATTGTTTTCTACGTTCCGGTTTTTCTCCCCTTCCGGTTTCATCGCCCGCCGAGGTAAGGCTTCCTTGCCGTCCGGGGCATCCCCGCGATCAACGTAAAAGTTCATAACACGCTCCCGGCGTCGGTCACGCGAACTACCGGCCCGCGGGGAGGCGTGTGACGGCGGCCCCCGCACCTTACGATACCGGATATTATAGTTGAAATAAGAGAAGATTATCCGCGATCGTCGAATTACAGTTCCCCTGTGCCGTGTTTTGATCTGAAAGAAAGAAGGCCTTTCGGCCAAATCTGACGGCGAAGCACTCTCTCGCTAATTCTCTTGCGGGCATGCCACTGGTTAACCAGTGGTGGGAGGTTTATTGACTTGAAAAAAAAGGAAGGGTGCGCGGAGCCCGTTCAAATCGGCCCGGCACTATTTGTAGTGACGGCGGAACAAGTCGCGAAACACTATCTTGGGAGAACGTCTAAAACCTTAAGAGGTTAATAATTTATTCCTTCGTGTGAGCCCTGAAGTCGGCGTAAATTTTTTCCGGATTCGTCCGGGGCATGGCCGTGAACCACGAAGACGATATGCGTTGATTTCCCCGGCACGATTAGTGGCTTGACTATGGAAGGAGGAATGCTGAAGCGTGGTCGCCGTCTAAACCGACTCTGGAATCCAGGTCAACTGACGCACGGCGATCTTTTAACCGGCGCCGAGACTAACAAGTCGTTGAGGATCTGGCAGCACCTGAGGGATCCAACTCCGCGGGCTGTTGCCGCACCGAGCGTCGGGGCGGATTCGTGGCTTACGTTTTAGGGTGTTTTTAATTGTGGGCGGATCATACTTCGCTCAAGGGTATAATTTGGGTTTATATTTTTCATATCTTTTTCAAACCGGCACATTTTCCGAAGGAATCTAGACATGCGTAAGGTGTTATTAACCCTCATTGGATTTGTCGTATCGGTAACGTTGACGCAGAGCACGTTCGCGGGATCCTGGCTTACCAAGAAAGTTATTCCTGGATCGGCCGCTTACATCCGCTCGGCGCCGAACGCGTTCATCATTGGTACGTTAATCGGCATCTCAGAGAGCGCAAGCGACCACTTCGTGTATAACACGGATCAGGCGTCCGGCGACTACCGCTTTGGCTACGGGGGCGGCGAGGCCGGAAAGTGCGGGTGGGTCAACATCAACTATTTCAAGCCGCCCAACGTCAATGCCTCAAGCCCGTGTACCTCTTGGCATTACAGCACGGCTGAACACACGGCTGCACGGGACTTTCTGTTCTTGCGTTACGCCCGCTGTATCAACGACTACGTGCCCAATCTGAACGGTAGCAATCAGCCGTTTCCTAGCCTGGACCTTAAAGACGGCACGTTCCAGCAAACTGTAGCTCTCTCGGATCCATACCCCCTGTTCGGGAATTACAACTACACGACCTATGCAATGCAGACTCCGGTGGTGGGTTACATCTATCCCGGCCAAGGCGTGTTCTGGCGCTGGGTCTCCTTCAGCAGCGGGGTCATGATGGTCAGGCTGAACAACGGCGCTACTTTCCCCAACGGCACGTGGGGCTTCGTTCCCCGTGGCCTTTTGGTCCCTAACCTGAAGTATGCGGACGGCAACACCCGTCCGGACAGCCTAGCCGGCAACGGCTAGATAGTTCCGCCCGTCCGGGGCTCGCGGGTGGGCGAGACTCTAACGGGGCCAATTGTTCGGGCGGTTCGCCTTCCTTAGTTTAGTTAGACAGACGAGCAGGGTCGCAGCCTTCGTCGGCTGCGACCCTGCTCAAATTCACACGGGGCGAGGGCCGGGGCAGAGAGCCTGTGAACTTTTTGTGGCGCGGGCGTCTCGCCCGCGTTTTCGACACGAACCGTCTTCCGTTTGGAAGATTTCCAGCCCGCCGCAACAATATCCCTCCGGAAAGGGCGTCTTTCCTATGATGAACACCCACCCCAGCCTCTGGCGTCCCTCCCGGCGGCGGTTTCTAGTTCGTGTGGCGCTCGCCGGCGGGGCGGCGATGTTTGCGACGCCCGGCGTATTCGCCGAGGAACTCACGCTGACGCCGCGGCAGACGGAGGGGCCGTTTTATCCGGATCGGCTGCCGCTGGACACGGACAACGACTTGCTCATCGTGAACGACGGGATTACGCCGGCGGTGGGGGAGGTCACGCACCTGACCGGGCGAATTCTGGACGCGAAGGGCGACCCGATCCGCAACGCCGTCGTGGAGATTTGGCAGTGCGACGCCAACGGGGCTTACGTTCACTCGCGCAGCGGCAACGGCGGCAAGCGCGACGGCAATTTTCAGGGGTTTGGGCGGTTCCTGACCGGGCGGGACGGGGGTTATTACTTCCGGACCATCAAGCCGGTGGCGTATCCCGGGCGGACGCCGCACATCCATTACGCCGTGAAGATGAAAGGGCGGGAGAAATTCACGACGCAGTGCTACGTGAAAGGCGAGCCGCGGAACGACCGCGACGGCGTCATCCGCGGCATCCGCGACGCCAAGGCCCGCGAATCGGTCATCGTCGATTTCGCCAAGGCCGAAGGGTCCAAGATCGGCGAGCTGGCGGCGACCTTCGACATCGTGATGGGGTATACGCCGGAGGCGTAAGACGAAATTCAGATTCACCACAGAGGCACAGAGACACCGAGGCGCGCTTGTAGTCTGGTGGCTTCTTAAAAAAAGATTGAATTGCTTTGCGGAGGATTCTCGGATTTCGAGCGCGCCTCTGTGCTCTCTGTGTCTCTGTGGTGAATTTGCTTCCTGAAGCCACGGCGGCGAAAGGACCGATAACATTTCCAGGGGACTCCCGCGCGCGGAAGTGGAGATACGCGTTTGTCGAGCATTTCGAGCAACTTGGCGAACATCCTGGAAGGGCTGAAAGCCCGGAATGCCGACGCGTCTCAAGACCCGGCCAAGGCGCTGAAGCGGTTGAAGCTGGCGGGGAAGGCGCATCAGCCGTACGTCGACGTCGTTCACTTCGGCGCGACCGACCTCGGCGTCGTCACGCGCACGCTCGACGACGAGCGCGAACACCTCGAGCAGGCGTCGGCCCGCACGAAGGTGGCGGGCGAGGCGCTGACGAAAATCGAAGAGCTGCTCACCAAAGCCAAGGCACTCGTCGATTCCAACGTGCGCGGCTCCAGCCCCAGCCGGCGGCGGGCGAACCAGCGGCAGATCGACGCGCTAATGACGCAGATCGACACCGCCGTTGAAGAGGCCGACGAGAAAGCCCCGGACCTCTTCACCGGGTCGACGACCCTGACGGCGGGGGACGAGTCGGTGGACGTTGACGAGATTTCGCGTCAGGCGCTGGGAAAACTGGTGCTCAACGGAAAGGTGCTGAGCCTGCGCGACATCGCCACGCGCGGCGGGTTGGACTCCGCCCGCCGGAGGTCGGGCGCCGAAGGCGCGCGGCGCTCGATCACGCAGGCCGCCGAGACGGTGACCGAACTGCGGGAAAAGCTCCAGACGTTCCAGTCGAAGAGCGTGCGCCCCCGCCTCGGCGACGTCGCCAACGCGCTGGCCGGGCTGTTCGAAAAGCGGTCCGAAGACCTCGGCAGCAGCGACGCGGCGTTGAAGGTCGCAAGTGAACTGCGCGCCTCGGCCCTCGCCAGCTCGACCGCCGCCCTTGCCGTCGGCGCCGACGGGTGGGACAGAGAGCGGATCATCGAGTTGTTGACCTGACGGCATTCCCACGCCGGAATATCCCTACAACAAAATGGTTGAACGCCAAGGC
>JBKJRK010000500.1:0-2617 GCA_046593135.1 Tepidisphaeraceae bacterium
GCCTCGCGCACACGCGCCGTCGCAAGGCGCAGGTCGAGGTTGGTAACGACGGCGCGGTCGATCAAGCTGTTCAGCACCGGGTCATTGAACGTCGTCCACCACCGCGCGACGTCAACGGTCTGCGTCGCCGGCGCGCCGGCGAACTGCGCGGGGACTTGCACGTCGGGCCGCTTGTAGTCGGGACCGACCGTGCATCCTGCTGGAATGAAGCCGAAGCTCGCGGCGACCGCCGTAAGAAAGGGGGTGTGGAGGCGCATGGCTACTTTGCCTCCGCGGTCACGGGGCCTGCGGGGGCGGAAGAATTCAACTGCGGCGCTTCGATGAACACGTCCATCTGCTGGCCGGCGTACACCGGAATCGCGCCGCCGCGGAAGCTGAAAAGGACCTGGAGAACCCGCGTGTCGACGCGCTCGGTGCTTTCGCCGGTGAGCGACCGCTTGGGCACGACGTACGGTTCGACTCGCACGAACGTGAGCGGCGTGGTGAGGTCGCGGTTGCCGCGGACGAACCCCGTCGCGTGCGCGCCGGGCTTGAGCCGCCACGCGTCGTTCTCGTCGATGTCAACCCGGACGTGCAAGGTGTCGATGTCGCCGAGAATCATGAGCGGCGTCTGCGGCACGCCGGCGGTCGCGTATTCGCCGGGATGTATTTTGACCTGCAAGATCGTTCCGTCGACCGGCGCCTTGATTGTGTGGCGGTCGAGGTCGGCTTCCGTGACCGCAACTTGCGCCTCGGCCGACGCCACCTGCGCCTCGGCAACATCCAGGTCGGGCTTCCACGGGCCGGCTTCGAGCCGGGCGACTTCGGCTCGGGCCTGGTCGACCTTCGCCTGGTTGCTCTTGACGGCGTACCGCCGGCGGGTCAGTTCTTCCTGGATGATCGCCCGTTTGTCGGGAACGCTTTCGTACAAATCCAGCGCATTTTTGGCGTCGGCGGCAACGGCCTCGGCTTCGGCCAATCGGGCACGCGACGCGTCGACGTCTTCCTTGCGGACGTACGCCTTCAGTTTCGCAAGCTGCGCCTGGACCGTGCGCAGGGCGGCCTTTTGGCTCTCGAGCTCGGCGCGAAGCGTCTTGTCGCGAACGCGGAAGAGGGAGTCGGCTTTTTTCACCTTGTCGCCGACCTTGACGAATACTTCGGTGACCGCGCCGCCGACGCCGGTGCCGATAGCGATATTTTCCGTCGCCGCCTCGACCAGCCCCGCCCCGGCGACGAACGACCCGTACGGCGAAGCCGCCGGCTGCGTGACCGGAGCGGCGGCGGGGACCGCCTTGCTCCCCTGCATCACCACAAACACCGCCAGCAACACGCCGCATACGGCCAGGACGGGAATGATGTACTTGCGAAACATGGGCGAACTCCGGAGTTATTTCTCTTGCTTTTCCACCCTCGAACCCTCGGTCACTTCGGTGATCCGGCCGTCGTCCATGCGGGCGATGCGGTCGGCGAATTCGAAGATGCGGGCGTCGTGGGTGACGATGACCAGCGCGCGCCCCTCGCCGAGCGCGACGTCGCGGAGCAGGTCCATTACCTTGTGACCCGTTTCGTGGTCGAGGGCGCTCGTCGGTTCGTCGCAGACGATGAGCTTTGGCCCGTGGACCAGCGCGCGGGCGATGGCGACGCGCTGCTGCTGCCCGCCGGACAGTTGCGAAGGCATCGACGTTGCCCGATCGCCCAGTCCGACGCGGTCGAGCATCGCCCGGGCGCGGTCGATCGCTTCGACGCGTTTGACGCCGTTGATGAGCAGCGGGATCGAAGCGTTTTCGACGGCGGTGAGTGTCGGCAACAGGTTGAAGGCCTGGAAGACGAAGCCGATCGTTTCGCCGCGGTAGCGCGTCTTTTCCGAGGCGGGCATTTTCTGGAAATCGCGCCCGAAGACGCGGCATTCGCCGGAGTCGCGGTCGAGAATGCCGGCGATAACGGAGATCAACGTCGTCTTACCACACCCCGACGGGCCGACGAGCATCATCAATTCGCCGGTCTTCACATCCAGATCGACGCCGCGGAGCGCCGTGACCTTCGCGCCGCCGGCGCCGTAAGTCTTGACGACGTCGTCGCAGCGGACGGCGAGATCCTCGGGCCAGTCCGTCGGGACCTCAGGAGGCTTTTGGTAGGGCAGGACTTGGGTCATGGCACACGATCCGGGTGCTCAATTCCTGTTAATTAGCCCTTAAAGACTATTGCGGGCTCGAGGTTGACGACCTTTCGCATGCTGATCAGCGACGCGAACATGCAGATCAGCGTGATGGCCACGCCGGTTACGACGAGCAGTTGCCAAGGGAGTTTGAACGCCAGCTCGCTGTCTCGAAGCAGGTAGCCGAACAAGGCGGCGGCGCCGACGCCCAAGCCGTAGCCGAGCACTCCGACGACCGAGGCTTGGAGGAGGATCATCTTGAGCAGCATCGCGTTGCCGGCTCCCATCGCCTTGAGCGCGCCGAAGTGGCGTAGGTTGTCGAGCGTGAAGTTGTAAAACGTCTGGCCGGCGATCGCGGTGCCGACCAGAAAACCAAGGAACACTGAAATGCCGAAGTTGATCGGAATGCCGGTGTTATTGAAGAAGTACATGTACGTCAGCTTTTTAAATCCGGCGCCGGTGTACGCCGACAAGCCGGTGCGC
>JBKJRK010000520.1:0-2792 GCA_046593135.1 Tepidisphaeraceae bacterium
CCCGGCGAACGTGGGGGAACACCGCGCGATTGGCTGCAACCGACGCGTCGGCCAGCCGGTGCCACGCCGGCGGAAAGGGCGGATAGCCGGCATAGGAGAAGTTGGATTCCGCGGGAGATGGCGCACCCGAGTTTATCGCGGCGAACGCCCGGCGGAGGTGAACCGCGGCGTTGCGGGAATCAGGCACGTCCGGGGACTGCGCCATCAATTCGGCCAAAATCACAGGCTCGCCGGCGGCGCGAAGCGGTTCCATCGCCGCCGCCCACCGTCGGTTTGCTTCCCAGCCCCACCAACTGCGGAGCGCCGAAAGGGCCAGCAGAAAAAACAGTCCCGTGACTGTCAGCCGTTTCAACCAGCGCAGACGTGGCGGGTGCGGAACCGTCGGCTCGACAGCGGCCTCAGCTTCGGACATGTTCGCCCCTCGCTTTCCTACGCGCCAGTCACGTATGGTAGTCCGCGTTGATTGTCACGTATTGTTTGGATAAATCGCACGTCCAGCACGTCGCCTCGGACGTGCCGAGGCGGCAATTCAACTCGACCCGAACTTCGTCGGCGTTTAGCGCGGAGCTGGCTTTGCCGGCGTCGAATGTGACGGGCTGGCCGTTGCGGAAGACGACGGTGCCTTGGAGCGCGAGCGTCGCCTTGTCGGCGTCAAAAGCGGCGCCGGAGAAGCCGGCGGCGCAGATGATCCGACCCCAGTTGGGGTCGTTACCGTGCATCGCACATTTCACGAGCGGGGAGTTCGCGATCTCGCGGGCGATTGTGCGGGCGTCGGCTTCTGTTTTGGCGCCTTTCACTTTGACGATCACCACTTTAGTTGCGCCTTCGCCGTCGGCGGCGATCTGGTAGGCGAGGGAGCGGCAGACTTCGTCGAGGGCCTTGGTGAACGTAGCGGTGGTCGTCGACGACCCGACTCGAGCGCCTGACGCACCGCTGGCGAGGATGGCGGCGGTGTCGTTCGTGCTGGCCTGGTTGTCCACCGTGACCGCGTTAAAACTCGAGTCGGCGGACGCGCCGAGCAGTCGGCGGAGCACGCCCGACGGAATCGCGGCGTCTGTCGTCAGGTACGCGAGCATCGTCGCATGATTCGGGCGTTTGGGTCCACGCAAAGCGATGCGCGACTTGCCAAGCCCGGCTCGCGCCTTGGCGGCAGCACGGGCGCCGGCCGAGCCCGTCGCGAGTAGGCCGGTGTTCGGCAGTACGAGTCGCGGGCCGATCATGCCGCTGCCTTTGGTGACGCCGGCGAGCGTGGTGCGCTGGCCGTCGAGCTTGAACTGGACGGCGGCGGTTTTTCGCTTCGTGTCAGTCGTGAGGATTGCGTCGGCAAAAAGCAGGGCGTGTTCCAGGCTGTCGCCGAGATACTGACCGGCTTCGATGATGCCGCGCTCGATCTTCTCCATCGGCAAATGGTGGCCGATGATCCCCGTCGACGAAGGCAAAACGTCGCCCGCCGCGCAACCGGCTACGCCGGCGGCGAGTTTGCACATCCGCAGCGCGTCGCGCTCGCCCTGCTTGCCGGTGCAGGCGTTGGCGTTTCCCGAGTTCACCACCACCGCCCGGAGCGTGCCGTTGCGCACGTGTTCGCTGCCGACCTTGACCGCCGGCGACACCACGCGGTTCGCCGTGAACACCGCCGCCGCGTACGCCGGCGCATCGCAAATTAACAGCCCGATGTCGGGCGCGTGTTTACTTTTGATCCCCGCGTAGACCCCGCCGGCCCGAAAGCCGCGGGGGGACAGCAGGTGCAGGTCTGCCATGGCATGCTCCTCGTTTGAAAGCGGCGGCAGAATAGACCAATCCCGCCGACCCGTCGAGCGAGACGAACACGCGCGGTGCGACTTGCGAACGGATGAAAATTGATTCTGTCAGGACTTGCCCACTAGCCTCAGCGCTGTCTTGAGCATCGGGCGTGAAACTGGCATGGCCAGCAGGGCGTTACTGAGCAAGGATCGAGACGCGGCGATCCCAGCGGCGCGGCAAGCTACTCGGCGGGGGCGCCAGAGTTGCTGGTAGGCCCGCCGAAGGCGCCGGGCAGGGATGGGGGTGTCCTCCCGAGCTTCAACCAGTGATTCACACGCCAACTCCGCGCTGCGCATCGCCAGCCCCATGCCTTCGCCGCCGATGGGTTCCAGTGCCGCGGCTGCGTTGCCGACGGGGATGACATTTGTCGGCCATTGTTTCCGCACTGCAAACCGCGGCAGGTGGGATGCCAGCCACGGGCCGACACGTGTCGCCCGTTCGAGGCGACGCCGGAGCATTGAGTTCTCGGACATGATTTCGGCAAACAGAGACTCGACGTTGCCCCGGTGCGATTTGAGCCGCGTGCATGGAATGCTGAACGCGGCGTTCCAGAGATTGTTTTCGATGGCGGCCAAGCCGCCGTAGCTGCCGCGGACGCCGAACAGTTCGATCGTGTCGCGCGGGCCGTCGACGTCGGTAAAGTGGGTCTTGATTCCGAAGTCGCCGGTCGGCGCGGGCGCGTCGGGCGAGAAGGCGGCTTTGCCGTCGGCGAGGATGACGTGGCTCGGGTGGCACGTCTCTACGCGGTTGCGGGCGAGGTCGCGCAAAGTGAGCGTGAGGCGTGGCGACGCGTTGAGCGATTCGCACCGCGCAGGCTGGCGAACCGTCGCGCCGGCCGCGCGCGCGGCGTCGAGCAGCAGGGCGTCGAACGACCGCCGGGAAAGGCCCCACATCGGGCGGGGGAGCCGGATCGTGACCGACCGCTTGGCGGACGCGTGAGTCGTGCAGCGGTCGAGGCGGACGGCGCCGAGGTTCAAAAATTCATCCGCCAG
>JBKJRK010000528.1:0-2948 GCA_046593135.1 Tepidisphaeraceae bacterium
GGCGGTTATTGTATCGGCCCTCGTGACGGCACTGGTGATCGTCGTGTTGCGGCGCTTTCGCCGGCGCGAGGAACTGACGTGGCCCGCTGGTGTGCTGGGCGTGCTGCTGCTCGCGCAGCTGGCGCTCGGCGTGTGCGCCGTGCTGTACCGAAAGCCGGCGGACGTCGCCAGCGCGCACGTCGCCGTGGGCGCGCTCGTGCTGGTGACGACGTTCGTCCTTTTCGCCCGAAGCGCGCGGCTGTACGCCCGCAGCGCTACGGCATACGGCTTCAAGCCCGTCGCCGATCACGACCGGTTTGTGGTCCATCCGCCCGTTTTGAAAAGCTTGAAAGAGACGATTCAATGAAACCCGCATCCCCGATCTCCGACATGCCCGACGGCTCGTTCGCCGCCGCCCTCCCTGCGCCGGCGGAGGCGGTGAACGGATCGGCTGCGCGATGGGCCGACTACTACGAACTCACCAAGCCGCGCATGAACGCGCTGGTCGTGATCACGACCGCCGTCGGATACTACATGGCCGTCCGCGGCTGGACGGACTGGGCCCGGCTCCTGCACACCGTCGTCGGCACCGCCCTGACGGCCGCCGGCGCGAGCGTTTTAAACCAATACGTCGAACGCGACCTCGACGCCAAGATGCCCCGCACCGCCGACCGTCCGCTGGCCGCGGGACGCATCGCCCCGGTGGAAGCGCTCGCGATGGGTGTCATTCTCGGCGCGGTCGGCGTGCTGTACCTCGCCGTGTTGGTCAACCCGCTGTCGGCGGCGCTGGCCGCTATCACGCTCGCAACGTACGTCTTTCTTTACACGCCGCTCAAGACCCGCACGAGCCTCTGCACGGTGGTCGGCGCCGTCCCGGGCGCGATCCCCCCGATGATCGGCTTTGCCGCCGCCGACGGATACCTGGCGCCGGGCGCGTGGGCGCTGTTCAGCATCCTGTTCTTCTGGCAACTGCCCCACTTCCTCGCCATCGCCATCCTCTACCGCGACGACTACGAACGCGGCGGAATGAAAATGCTCCCGGTCATCGACCCGGACCTCGGCTTCACCGGGCGGCAGATCGTGCTCTGGTCTCTCGCGCTGATTCCGGTGAGCTTTTTCCCGGTGCGCGTCGGCATGAACGGCGTGGCGTACTTCGTGGCGGCGGCGGTGCTGGGCGTCGCGTTCCTGGCGTTCGCGGTGCGGTGCGCCCTGACGCGTGAACGGGTCGACGCCCGCCGGTTGTTTTTCTTCTCGATCATTTATCTGCCGGCCCTGCTGGGCGCGATGACGGCGGGGAAGCTGTAGTCGTGGGCGCGTCCTTTGTCCCCAGATCGCTGCTGGTTGCGTTCTTCGCGGTTGCCCTGCTAGGCGGAGCGGGGTGTGGCGCGGGCGCCGAGAATGCAAAACCCGCCAAACCGCGGGCGGCGGGACCTTCGGCGTCGGGCGGGGTCGGTGTGATCCGCGGAACCGTTTCGCTAAAGGGCGAAGCGCCGGAAATGCGTGAAATCCCGAATCAACCCTGCCACGCCGGCGCGACGCCGGCGCGGGAAGAAACAGTCGTCGCGGACGAGCAAGGCCGGCTGGCAAACGTCGTCGTGTTCGTCCGCGAAGCGCCGGCGGCCAACGTTCCGCCGCCTGCATCGCCCGTGGAACTGGACCAGTTGAACTGCCGCTACGCACCGCACGTGCTGGCGATGCGGGCGGGCCAGGTCCTCCGCGTGAAGTCGAGTGACCCGGCGGTTCACAACGTGCACACGATGAGCTCCGCCAACCCGGCGCAAAACTTCGGCATGCAAGGCGGCGCACGGCCGGTCGATCTGAAGCTGGACCGGCCGGAGGAATTTGCGGTGCGGTGCGACGTACACCCGTGGATGAACGCCCGCATCCACGTGTTCGAGCACGGCCACTTCGCCGTTACCGGCGAAGACGGCTCTTTCACCCTGAACGCCGTCCCCGCCGGGCAGTACACACTGGTGTTCCGCCACGAACTGTTCGGCGACATCGAAGAAGTCATCGACGTCGCCGACGGTCAAGTGCTGGCACACGACGCGGCTTACGAGAAGCCGTGAAGACTGAATCACCGCGGAGACGCAGAGAAGAAAAATTCGAAATTTGCCACGGATGGGGCACAGATTCACACAGATGAAGAGAAAAAAATTCGGTCTTCCCATCTGTGTTCATCTGTGCCCCATCTGTGGCAACAATTCTGCGCTCTTTGCGTCTCCGCGATTAATCTGATTTGAGGAGTATGTCTTGACCACTTTGGACCACGACTACACCCCCGAAGAACACGCGCCGGATCCGGTGATCGGCCACGGCGACCCGACGCGGCCGGGCAAGATCGGCATCTGGCTGTTCCTGGCCAGCGAGATCATGTTTTTCATCGGGATCCTCGGCACCTACATTATCTACCGCTCCGGCGCGCCCACGCTGTTCGCCAAACACGGCGAAACGCTCAGCAAACCGCTCGCGGGCTTTAACACCCTTGTCCTCATTTTCAGCAGCCTGACGATGGCTCTGGCCGTCGACGCGGCGCACAAGGGCGACCGCAAGCGCGTCGTCAAAGGGCTGTTCCTGACCCTCGCATGCGCCCTGACGTTCATGGGCGTCAAAGCGATCGAGTATCGGGACAAGGCGTTCCACCACACGATCGTCGCCAGCAGCGACGCGGAAGTGCTCGTCAAGGCAGAGCCGAACAAGACGCTTTACGCAACGGTCACGTCGCCGACGCGACAAGTGTTCAACCTGTCGCGCGGCGCGTTCGAGACTTCAAGCCCGAAAAAATGGGCAGATTACGTCGTAAAGCTTCAGGGCGGTGGCGAGCCGGGCACTTACATCGGCATCATCCCCGCCGGTGCGGCCGGCCCGAATAAGATCAACGTCTACAGCCAAAGCGGCGCCGAGCCGGCGTCGAAGGACAAGACCGTTACGCCGGCGTCGCTCGAATACGGCGGAGGGGTGTTCGTTTT
>JBKJRK010000442.1:0-4547 GCA_046593135.1 Tepidisphaeraceae bacterium
TGAGGTCGTCGCCGTTCAGTAGCCCGTCAAAGCCCTCGCCCTCGATGAGCTTGAGCATGTCCGCCTCCTGCAGCGGCCCGCGGGCGCGGACGACGTCGAACTTCGACGCGGCAAGCAGGTCGTGGTGCTTGCCGGGGGTGTCCTGGTAGCTGGTGGTGGTGAGGAGGATTCGCATCGGCGTTAATTTTTTCGTTGTAGTTTTGAGATTCGCTGCGGGATCGGAAGTCCAAATTGTTTCAGGAGTATCACGATAGTTTGATGTTCCAAAGTTAGCCCGTTTCGGGCAGCCATCGTCCGGAGTTCGCGATGCGTGGCTTCTGGCACATTCTTAATCAAGAGTGATGGCACTGGAACTCCGCACGACTAAATAAACGTGCTCACGACACATTCCGTCGAGTACGCGTACTGAATGGATCCTCTATCAACAGGCCGCATTGTGGACAGCGCTCGAAAGTCTCATGCCGATCGTTCAGATCGAAGCCGCACTTGAGGCATCTGCCGGTCAAGTGACGCCATTCCATAATCTTAAAGCCGGCCCATGCGCCAAACGGAATTAGCAACGCGAGTAAGAACCACGGACTCAAGACGATCGCCATGACGAGCGGCGGAACGCAGGCGATTGCAAGTTTCTTGTACATCGTCGCTACCGCTTGATTCTCGCACTCCCCCCGCCCGCCACGTGGGTTAGCTCTTCGTGCGTAATCTGGCTCGAATCGCCCATCGTGCTCATGAGCAAGGCGCCGTGGGCGACGCCGAGGTTGACGCATTCCTGGGGGGTTTTGCCGGCGAGGAAGCCGTAGGTGAAACCCGAGGCGAAGCCGTCGCCGCCGCCGACGCGGTCTTCGATTTCGAGGTCGTCGAACTGGGGGCCGTCGTAGAACTTGCCGTCAGTCCACATAATGGCGGACCAGTCGTTGATGGTGGCGGTCTTCACGCCGCGGAGGGTGGTGCCGACGATCTTGATGTTCGGGTATTCTTTTACAACCCGCTCGACCATCTTCTTGAACGGGCCGGCGTCGAGGGCCCCGGCTTTATGAACGTCCACGCCCTCGGCCTGGAAGCCGAGCACCTGCTCGAAATCTTCTTCGTTGCCGATGAGGCAATCGATGTAGGGCACGAGCGGCTTGGTCGTGGCGATGGCTTCCTTGCTGCTCCAGAGCTTGGAGCGGAAGTTAAGGTCGTAGCTGACGACGGTGCCCGCTTCGTGGGCCGCCTTCACCGCCTCGGCGGCAACTTGCCGGGTGGATTCTGACAAGGCCGCGAAGATCCCGCCGGTGTGAAGCCAACGGACACCGTCTTCCTGAAACAGCTTCTTCCAGTTGATTTCGCCCGGCTTGATGCCGCTGGTGGCGGTGTGGCCGCGATCGTAAAGCGTTACGGAACCTCTCTTTGCAACGCCAACTTCCGTGAAATTCAGGCCGATGCGGTCTTTCTTGCCGACGCCGTCATACTTACGCTCGACGACGTAACTGACGTTCATTCCAACACTTCGGGCATGATTGCGAATGATCGCCCCCATGGGGGAGCTGTTCAAGCCGCCGACCCAAGCTGTGCGTAAGCCAAGTCGAGACAAGGCGTAAGATACATTATACTCGCCGCCGCCCACCCATACTTCGAGCAGCGGAGCAAACTCGATCCGCCCATGCTGCGGCGGAGACAGGCGAATCATGCATTCGCCGAGGCTGACCAGGTCAAACTTGCAGTCTTTTGCGTCGCGGATCTTCATGGTGTGCTTGCTTCCTCTTTTACATCTGAGACGGGCGGGCACGGTCGGCTCGTGCGACCGCGTCTTTCGTGATCTCGGTGATCTTGCCGAACTGCTTGCCGCCGATGAGTTCCTTCGTCACCATCCAACTCCCGCCACACGCGAGAATTCTGGGAAACGCCAGGTATTTTTCGAGAAGGTCAGGCGTGATGCCGCCGGTCGGCATGAAGCGCATCATTCCGTACGGGGCGGCGATTGCCTGAAGCGTTTTCAGCCCGCCAAGGGCCTCCGCCGGGAAGAATTTCACGACGGCCAAGCCGTGGTCCAATGCCATTTCGACGTCGGTCGGCGTGGCCGTGCCGGGGGTGATGGGGATCTTGTTGTCGAGGCACCAGCGGACGGTTTTTGGGTTAAATCCTGGCGAAACAATAAACTTCGCCCCCGCGTCGACCGCCCGCTTGGCGGTGTCCGGATTGAGCACCGTGCCGGCGCCGACCAGCATTCCCGCTTGCTTCGCCAGCGTCCGGATCGACGCCTCGGCCGCGGCGGTGCGGAACGTGATCTCGGCGATCGGCAACCCGCCGGCCGCCAGCGCTTCGCCGAGCGGGCCGGCGTCGTCCGCGTCGTCGATGGCGACGACGGGGATGATCCGTAGTTTTCCGATCTGTTCCAAGACCTCGCTCATCGCCGAATCCTCTCGCCCACGCCGAGCGGCGGAGAAGGTAGACCAACAATCCGCGGAAGGCAATCGCCGGCGGCGACGGCGAAAATTCACGCGTCGCATTTTCTCGCAATTTTTCTGCAACCCTTGGTGCGCGAGTTCATTCATTAGCATATAAGAAATGGCCCGGCCTTCACTTCCGTCCAAGGGCTGCGGAAACTTCGCCAACCGTGGAAGAAAACCGCGCCATTCCGCAACAGTACGTTGAAATGGACGCCGCCTCGCGCTCCGGCGAAACACCCAGCACGCCCGGTGACGCGGAGTTGCTTCGGCGGATTTACCGAGGCGATGAGTCGGCGTTTCGCGGTTTGGTCGATCGCCACGCCCGCTACCTGAGCGGCATCGCACTCTCGCTGTGCGGAAACAGGGCGGACGCCGAGGACCTCGTTCAAGAGACGTTTGTCGCGGTCCTGACGAGCCGGTTTCGAGGCGAATCGTCGGTCCGAACCTGGCTGGTTCAGATCCTGGTCCGGCGGTCCGCCATGCTGCGTCGGAGCCGCAAGCGCGAGCAGGGCAAGCCGGCGGCGGACGCCGTGGAACGGTCGACGCGGCCGGAATCGTCCGGCACCGACGCCCGGCTGGATCTGGCCCAAATGCTCGAAGGCCTCTCGCCCGACCAGCGGCAGGTGATCGTGCTGCGGGAATTGGAAGGCATGACATACGAACAAATGGCAGCCACGTTGCACGTGCCGCGCGGGACCATCGAGTCCCGCCTGCACCGGGCCAGAGCGGCGTTGCAGAACTTGTTCCGCGGGTATCTGTGATTGTGATGTGCGCTGGGCTGGTGATTTCGGTGAGTTGATGATTTTGGTGAGCTGATGATTTTGGTGGCCTGATTATGGTGGGCTAATGATTTCAATGTGGGGCAGGCATTCTTGCCTGCCTCGACGCGAAGCGTCGAACGAAATGTTAATCGCGGCTACGCCGCGAGGCAGGCAGGAATGCCTGCCCCACATTGAGATGCTGTCTTGTACTGAGATGTGGCTTTGTACTGAGATGCGGCCTTGTACGGTTAGATGTGAACCATGTCGTGTGACCGAATCGAACAAATTCACGCTTACCACGACGGTCAACTTGAATTGACCGCGCGGGCGGAGGTCGACGCGCATGTGGCGGCGTGCGGGGAATGCGCGAGGCTGCTCGACGAGTTGCAGGCTCTTTCGCGTCTGCTCGCAAATGCCCCGCTTCCGGCGATGCCTGAGGGAGCGGGCCAGCGGTATTACGCGGCGTGGGACGTTTCACGCCAGCGCGGGTTGCTTCGGATTTCCAGTTGGATGACGGCCGCAGCGGCAGCGGTTTTGGTGGGGTCGCTGCTGTTGTGGCCGCATCAAAAGTCGGCGCCGGTCGTCGCCGCCGCCCCGACGCCCACCCCTTGGGAAGCCGTCGCCGTCATGCCCCCGCCGGAACGAATTAGCGTCGAACGGCCCGACGAGTTGGTCGAGATCGCACAATGGATGGCGAATGATTTATCCGCGGAAGCCATGCGGTAAGAAAATCGGCTGATTCATGCCAGTTGCTCGCGGGGCGTATGGCGGGATCCTCAAGACCATGACAAAACTTGTTGTCATCCTCGGCTTCGTCTTTTCGTTCGCCGCCGGCCTGGTCATCGGTACCCGGTCGCGCCTGCCGGTGCTTTCCCCGGCGGTCTCAGCCCCGACGACCGCCCCCGCCGGGTCCGAGCGCCGCGGGCCCGGCGGGTGGCTGACCACGGAACTGGGCCTCACCTCCGAGCAGCGCGCCAAGCTCGACACGATTTGGTCCGCGCTCGCCAGCAACGGCCGTGGCGAGCTGTACGAAAAACGCCGGCAGTATCGCGAGGAGCGCGACACGGCCGTCGCGGGACTCGTCCCTCCTTCACGGAAGGAAGAGTATGACAAGATCGTCTTCGCGTACGTCGACCGGGCCGGCTCACTCGAACGCGCGTCGAAAGACGCATACGAGAGCGCCGTCGAGCAAACCAAGCAGATCCTGACCCCCGAGCAGCGGACTTGGTACGAAGAGATGCTCAGCCGAAATCGCTGGGGACGGGGCATGGGTGCGGACCTTTACGGAAACCGCCGAAGCGAGACGCGTGCGACGTCTCAACCCGACCGTGCCGATCCGACCGCGCCGTCGCAATTG
>JBKJRK010000560.1:0-4289 GCA_046593135.1 Tepidisphaeraceae bacterium
CGATGATGAACTCGAAATCCGCAAAGCTCTGGCCAAGAACGCTCTGAACCGATTCGTGCAGGAAAGGCAGGTCGTTGTAGACCGACATGAGCACGGTCACGATAGGCGGGCGAGGCATGTTTCCCTCCCTTCCAGCCACAATCCGAGGCACATCAGCGACCAGCGTCGCTGCGGCCGCAGTTCATTGGCGACCTCGGGAACGCCGGGGAGCAGTGCGGACAGCGCCGAATCCCGTAGGGTGACACGCTCCCACAGCGCGGCGACGCCCGGCTGATTCAACCAATCACGGACCGGTGCGCCAAACCCCTGCTTGCCGCGGGCGCGAATCGCCTCCGGCCAGAGGTGCCCGCACGCGGCACGGAGCAGGTGCTTGAGCGTCCCGTCGCGGAACCGCATTTGCCAGGGCAGCCCGAGCACGAAGTCCGCCAGTTCGGTGTCGAGAAACGGCGCCCGCGTCTCCAACCCGTGCGCCATGGCCGCCCGGTCCACCTTCACCAGGATGTCTCCCGGGAGGTAGCAAGCAATGTCGAAGGCCGTCGCCCGGTCAGGACCGTTCGCACTCTTCCCCGGGCGATACCGCCGGGCGACGAGGTCGCGCGCGTGTTGCGGGCCGCGCGGGCCCCACAGCCGGGACCGGTCGTCGCTAAGGGCCGTGGAAGATGCGAGATGACGGTCGAACACGTCGGCGTGTGACTCGACGCCGGCTTGCATGAAGTTTTCGTACCACGCGTACCCGCCGAAGATCTCGTCCCCGCCATCACCTGACAGCACAACTTTGACGTGCCGACGCGCGTATTCGGCGACCAAATACGTCGGGATGTTCGAGCTGTCGCCGAACGGTTCGTCGTACCCGTTCATCATCCGGCCCAGCATGTCGGGCACGTCGATGTTCATCTGAATTTCATGGTGATCGGTCGCGTACTGCTCCGCCGCGGCACGCGCGAAAGGCAATTCGTCGATCAACTCTCCGAAGCCGACGGCGTAGGTTTGCACCGGCCGGGCGGCGTGCCCGCACATCAGCGCCACGATCGTCGTCGAATCCAGCCCGCCGCTCAGAAACGCACCGACCGGCACGTCCGCAAGGGTCTGCCGCTGCACCGCGCGATCGAGTAGATGCCGCACCCGCGCGACGGCTTCCGTTTCGCCCATCTCGTTGTGCGAGTACGCCGGCTTCCAATATTGCCACTGCTCGCGCGCATCCTGCCGGAAGACCGCCGCGTGCGCCGGCGGGAATGCCTGAACGTTCTCATAGATCGTGCGGTCCGGCGGGACGTAATAAAGTCCCAGGTACGCATCGATCGAAGCCAGGTCGATCCGCGGCTCAATCAACCCCGACGCCAGGATCGATTTAATCTCCGAAGCCAACACCACCTGCCCGCCGGGCGCCGTCGCCCGGTACAAGGGCTTTTCCCCGAATCGATCTCGTGCGACGAACAACTCGCGATTGATCGTGTCCCAGATCGCAAACGCGAATGCCCCGTTGAGGCGTAACAGCATCTGCCGGCCAAGGTACCTGTACGCGTGGAGCAGCACCTCGGTATCGCTGCGCGTGCGAAACCGGGCGCCTAAGCCCTCCAGTTCCTTCCGCAACTCCCGGTGGTTGTAAATTTCCCCATTGAAAACGACGTGGAATCGCCCTTCGGCGTCCGTCATCGGTTGAGCGCCGCCCTCCAGGTCGACGATGCTCAAGCGTGTATGACCGAGCTGGCAGCCGGCGAGTCGCACGCACGCCTGCGCGTCCGGCCCGCGGTGGAGCAGCGCCGCCGCCATGCGGTCGATCGCAAACGCCGGCGTCTCGACCGCGCTGCCCGGCAGGATGACGGCGATTCCACACATGGCGTTGAATGCAGAATGCAGAAGGCAGAATGAAGACTACGACAAGCTCTGAGTCGGGCCTTCTATTCTGCATTCCGTATTCATCATGCTGCATTTCCTCAGGCAACTTTCCTGGCTACGACGCGTTTCGCCGGGCCGCTCAGCCCGGTTTCGCGGAAGAGTTGTTCGAAGCGGTGTTCCCACAGGTGCTCGGCGCGCGTCCGCCGGAAGTACGCGTCCGCGATGCGGGCCCGCTCGGTTTCGTTGCGCAAGTAGAACCTGGCCTTGTCGGCGCAATCCTCGACCGACTCGTACGCAACGAACTCCTTGCCGGGTTCGTAGAACCGTTCGATGTCCGGGCTGCGCTGCGAAAGCATCATCGTGCCGGACATGCCCATCTCGAACACCCGGCCCTTCACCTGGAGCCGGTTCCCGTCCGTGCTCGAGCCCATGGGTGCGAACGATACCTTCGAGCGGTTCCAGACGTCATGCACCTGCTCAAAATCGAGCGGGCGGTTCAGCCACGGCAACTTCTGGGCAACGAGCCGATACGCCGTGCGCGAAGAGAGAATCGGGACGCGGATGCGGATCGAGCCGAGGCCGTAGGCTTGCAGCCCCGCGCGCCGTTTCAGGTACAGGCAGTCCGCCACGCGGTTGGTGTAGATCTGCCCGGCGAACGTGAAATCAAGGTCCTTGCTACGATCGCGATCAGCATAGGTGTCGAGACAACCCCATTGGCTGAGCAGCAGGTTAGGGTGCGCTCGGCGGTTGTCTTCGTAGACGTGCCGGTACGTGGTCACCATGTAAGTGAAGAGGTGGGCGATCGGCTGGGTGTAGGATGTCCACTGCCAGTCGTCGTCGCTGTTCCACGCTACGATCGGCGTGTGACGCCGGGCCTCGGCGATGGCGTCGTGCGTCATCGAATCGTGCCCGCCGGTCTGGTAGAGCACGAGGTCGTACCCGCCGTGCTTCACCCGGTGCCCAAACGCCTCGCCGCACGCGGCAAAGCCCGCTTCGCGTCCGAGTTTCACGTGGTCGAAATGCTCGACTTCATGCCCGAGCTTTCTGAGCGGGTCGGTAAACCAACGGTACATCGGTTCGACCGTTTCCGGCCGAAACGCGTACGCCTGGGCGACAGTTGCGAGAATACGCATGCCTCATCCTTATCGGACGTTGGCACGCGTTGGCATGAGGCCGAGCGAGCCCTTACGCCGCGCGTCGCGCGGCGCTGACGGCTGCCCGCCGAGCGCCGCGTAACGAGGTTGGACACCAAGGCGTCGTCAGTACGCCCGTGCACCCGGCACGCTCGAACCAGCCACGCACCTCGTCGTTGGTGTGCGTCGTGGCGATGGCGGGGGTTATGGCGTCGAAGGTGTCGAGCAGCCGCCAGCGGACGTCTTTTAACCACAGCGACACCAGCAGGTTCTGCTCGATCCAAGCGGCGACTCTTCGCATGCCGTTCTGCTTGGCCGCTCGCATGAGGGGGGCGAGCACAAACGCGGCGACGTACGAGTAGGCCAAGGCAAAGCGATAACCGACCAGCGGCTTGAGCACGAGATGGAACTTGCGCAAACGCTTCACGGAGATGAAGTCGTAAAAGTCATTCTTTGGGTAGACGCAGCACGAGACCCACCCGCCGTCGCAAACGGCGCGCGAAAGTGCCGCAAACCCGGTTTCCGGGGCGGGCGTGTGATGCAGGACGCCGATCGAGAACCCGCCGTCGAAAACGCCGTCTCGAAATGGCGGTTTGAGCAGGTCGCCTTGGACAATGAGGACGTCCGGGTCGTCCCGGAAATTCCGCCGGGCGGCATCGACGGCGGCGCTCAGATCAATCCCGACGGCAATGCCGCCCTTGCGGCGGACGACGTCCAGAAACCGCCCCGGCCCACAGCCGAAATCGACGATTGTTCTTCCGGCGATCTGTTCCGGCGCGACGCCGGTGATTCGTTCCCACATCCGCGTCGTGTGTCCTTCCATCGGCCGGGCGACGTTTTCCGACTCAAACTGCACGCGCGGCCAGCGCGTCCATTCGAAGCCGAAGCTTGATGCGTACATCTCCCGGCTCACGAACCGCGGGACGCCGCGGACGATCGGGTAGGTCCGGCCGGATGCGGTGGACAGTTCGCCCGTCCAGACGATGCCGTTCGGCAGGGTGCGGTCTGCCTCAAGCGACAGGCTTTCGCCGGTTTCCGGGCAGGCTAAGAGGTGGAGAAACTTGGGATGCATAGTGTTTTCTCAGGTTGATCGCGTTCACGCTTAGCGCCGGTCTGCGATCACGTGAAGTCCGAAGTTCAGCAATTCATGGGAGCCGGTATCGTCCTGTGAAAACCGGGCAAGCGCCACGAGGACCGTACCGATCGCCGCCTGTTCGTCCTCCGCCAATTCCGCCCCCGCGTAACGTTCGGCAATGCCGCGAAGCCGGCGGAGTTCCTGTGCGACGAACTCGAAGAAATTCCCGTTCTCCTCGATCTCAC
>JBKJRK010000652.1:0-5949 GCA_046593135.1 Tepidisphaeraceae bacterium
GGAAGGAGTTGTTGGGATGGTGGACGTACGACAGCCACATCGAATCTTGATTCTCGGCGGCGGGTTCGGGGGGGTATACACGGCGCGGAATCTCGAAAAGCGACTCCGCCATGTCAACGTCGAGATCACCCTCGTCAGCCGCGACAACTATTTCCTGATGACTCCCCTGCTATTCGAGGCCGGGTCCGGCGTGCTCGACCCGCGGCACGCCGTCACGCCCATCCGGCGGATGCTTCGACGCACCAACTTTGTCGAGGCGGAAATCGAAGGGGTTGATGCCCACCGCAAAGTCGTCATCACCCGCCACGCCCCCGACACCGGCGTCACCGAGCTTCCCTACGACCAACTCGTGATCGCCCTCGGCGGCGTGACGAACACCGCTATCATCCCCGGTTCCGAACACGCGAAATCTTTTAAAACGCTCGCCGATGCGATCTTCCTCCGCAACCACATTATCGACATGTTCGAGGAGGCCGACCTTCAGCAGGATTTTCTCGGCCGGCGGAAGCTGATCACGTTCGTCGTCGTCGGCGCGGGCTTGGTGGGCGTCGAGTTGATCGCCGAATTCACCGGCTTCGTCAACAGCATCGCCGGCGCCTACCGCAACGCGCGCACGCAGATGCCCCAGTTTCATCTGATCGAGGCCGGCCCGCGGATTTTGCCGGAAATGGACGAATCGCTCGCGGCCTACGCCCACCAACTCCTCGAACGACGCGGCGTGCGGGTTCACGTGAACTCCCCCGCCAGGGAAATCGCGGCCGACCACATCACCCTCGCCGACGGAACGATCATCGAAGCCGACACCGTCGTCCTGGCCGCCGGCGTCGCGACGAACCCGATCCTGGCGTCATTCGACGTCGAAAAAGACCGCAAGGGGCGGATCGCCGTCGAGTCGACGATGCGGTCCAAGAGCCAGCCACACGTCTGGGCCATCGGCGATTGCGCGTCAATCCCCGACCCCGACGGCAAGCCTTACCCGCAACTCGCCCAGCACGCCCTGCGCGAAGCGAAAGTGCTCGCCCACAACATTACGTCCGCGATCAACGGCAGCGGTTTCCTGAAGCCGTTCATTTACGAAAACCTCGGCACCCTTGCCGCGCTGGGGCATTTCAACGGCGTCGGGCGCGTGCTGAAGTTCAAGATTCGCGGGTTTATCGCATGGTGGGTCTGGCGGTCCTACTACCTGTCCCAGATGCCGGGCTTCGAGCGAAAGCTGCGGGTCGTCCTGGACTGGACGGTCGCGCTGTTTTTCAACTACGACATCGTCAAGCTCGATTTCAACAACGAAGGGCCGTCCTACCTCCGGCGGAAGACGCACACGTCCTGTCCGCCTTCGACCCCGGGGCTCACACCTTCAGGAAAAGCTTGAACGCGTACATCACGCTGAGCACCAACAGGATCACGAGGACGAACGCGAGCGAAAAAGCGACCGACGTATTGGCCGGCGTGTCCAGCGGTGGGAAGTGGGGCAGAGCCTGGGCCCACCACGCGCCGGCCCGATGCACGCCTTCGGCAACTTGCTGCTGGCAGAAAATCCAAAGCGACATCTTCTTCTGCGTAGCCGGATCGGTGAGTTGAATGATCGTCGCAATGCGGACGATGACGCCCGAGAAGACGAACGCCGCGATCGCGTTCATCCCGTACATCTTGAACGGCCACGCCCACGCCCGGCGGCCTTTCACGTCGGTCAGGTAAAAGATCGCACCCAGCGTCAGCATCCCCGTCCCGGCGGTGAAGACGGCAAACGACGGCGTCCAGATCTTCTTATTGATCGGCATCAGCCACCAACTCAGCAGTACGCCGAGGATTGCGACCAAGACGCCGTTGGCCAGCAGGCCGGCACATTTCTCGACGTTGCTCCGCTTCGCGCATCGCAGCGAATAACCGGCGAGAATGCCGAGTAAAACGGAACCAATCGCCGGCAGCGTGGAGAGCAGGCCCTCGGGGTCGGGATACTTATCGTAGGTGTGCATGGAAATTTGCACACGCTGTCCGTCCGGCGTGGTCGCATGGCGGTTGAAGACGTCCTCGTCGACTCGGCGGGCCAGGTTGTCCTGTTCGGTTAAGGAGCCGGTCGCGTGGTCGTGGTAAGGCGCGTTGAGCATCAGCACCGAGTACGCCGTGCAGAAGATGATGAATGACGCCAACACCGTGCGCCATCCTGCGAACAGTGCGATCGTGGCGGCGACGCCGTAACAGATGCCGATGCGTTGCAGCACGCCGGGCATGCGGAGGCGCGACGGGTGAAACAGGCCGTTGCCGAATCCGAAGGTATCCGGCAGCCCGGCGTGGAGCGCGTGCCGGTTGGCGTAATGAATCGTCAGACCCAGCCCGACCAGCACCACGCCCACAACCGGCGGCAGCAACAGCGACAGCTTTTTAGACCGCCACGGGAATAGCAGCGCCACGAACCCGGCGGAGATGACAACACACGTCACGACGCGAAGCACGCCGAGCAAGGTAAACCCGTTCGGCAGCGGCGCGATCCCGCGGAACGGAAACGCGTTCAGCAGCGCGCCGAGCAGAACGAGGGACAGTGCCCGCGACCAAACGTGCAGAAGCATTTCACCGCGACTCTTACTGTCGGCGCGCTTGGCGAACGAGAACGGAATTGCGACCCCGACGATGAAGAGGAAGAAGGGAAAGATCAGGTCGGTCGGCGTCCAGCCGTGCCAGTCGGCGTGTTCCAGCGGCGCATACTTGGCGCCGATGCCGCCATAGTTGACGAGCAGCATGGCGGCGATGGTCAATCCGCGGAAGACGTCGAGCGAGACCAGTCGTTGCGGCTTGGCGACTCGGATCTCGGCATCGAGATTAAGACGAGGCCTCGGTAACACCACCGGCTCGGCCGGCACGAGTTCGATCTCCTGAGGCGCATCCGCGGCGGGCATGACGAGGCTCCTGGCTGTGCTCGGGAACGCGCCTACTTCCCGCAGAAATCGACGAGGCGGGCAACTTCACTGCGGAGGTCTTTGCGGTGAACGATGAAGTCGACGAAGCCGTGTTCCTTGAGGAACTCGCTGCGCTGGAAGCCTTCGGGGAGTTCGACCTTGATGGTGTTCCAGATCGTGCGCGGGCCGGCGAAGCCGACGAGGGCCTTGGGCTCGGCGAGGATGAAGTCGCCGAGCATGGCGAAGCTGGCGGTCACGCCGCCGGTCGTCGGGTCGGCGAGCAGGGAGATGAATATCCCGCCGGCGTCGTCGAGTCGGGCGAGGGCGGCGGACGTCTTGGCCATCTGCATCAGCGAGAGCGACGACTCCTGCATCCGCGCCCCGCCGGAACAACTCACGATGATCAGCGGCAGCTTCTCGTCGGCCGCCGCTTCAATCGTGCGGGTGATCTTTTCGCCGACGACGCTGCCCATCGACCCCATCATGAACGTCGGGTCCATTACCGCCAGCACGATCGGCCGGCCCTTGATGAACCCCTTGCCGCAGACGACTGCGTCCGGGTTGCCGGACTTTTTTTGCTCCGAAACAAGGCGGTCCTTGTACGCCTTCTTGTCAACAAACTTGAGCGGATCGACCGGCTCGACGTCGGCGTAGCGCTCCTCAAAGCTCCCCTCGTCCACCAATTGCCCGATGCGGATGCGAGCCGAGATGCGGAAGTGATACTGGCAACCGGGGCAGACGTGCAGCGATTCCTCGACGACTTTTCGGAACAGCATGTCGCCGCAGTCCGGGCAGCGCAGCCAAAGCCCCTCGGGAATTCCTTCCCGCTGCGATTGCGTGGTTTGCAGCCTCATTCCGCCGTCGTTGGGCACTTGGGACATTAGGGACCTCGGGGGAGTAAAACTTAAAGACGTAAAACGTAAGAACCGCTTCGCATTTTTACGTGTTTATGTCTTTACGGTTTACGTCTTTACGGTTTAGGCGACGCGTTTTCTACGCCCAGCTTACCTCGCAGTTCGGCGATCGCCGCCCTGCGGTCGGGCTTGTCAAAAATGGCGCTGGCGACGACGAACCAGTCAACGCCGGCGTCGCGGGCAGAACGGATCGAGTCGGCGTTGATCCCCCCGTCGATCTGGAGCCGTTGCTCGGGGCGGAGGCGCTTCTTGATCGCCTCACACTTGCCCAGCACTTCCGGCTTGAATTTCTGCCCCGAAAAGCCCGGCTTCACGCTCATGACCAACACCAAGTCGACGTGGTCGAGCGCCGGCCAAATGCGTTCGACCGGCGTTTCCGGGTCGAGCGTGATCCCGACGTGGCAGCCGTACTGACGAATGCTCTGGGCGACGAAGCCAGGGTCTTCGACGACCTCGCAATGAAAAGTGATGCCCTGTGCCCCCGCCTTCACAATCGGCCCGGCGTACTTCATCGGGTCGGTCACCATCAGGTGCGCGTCGAGGTACGCATCCGTCGACCGCCGGCACGCGTCGGTGAACGCCGGGCCGAAGCTGATGTTCGGGACGTAGTGCCCGTCCATCACGTCCAGGTGAAGGAAGTCGGCCTTGCCGGCGAGAACTTCCTTAATCTCGGCGCCGAGCTTGGCGAAGTCGGCCGAGAGGACGGACGCGCAGATCATTGGGGCGGTGGAGGCGTAGGGGTTGGAGGTCATAGTAATGGTCCTGATGCTCAACTCACCGATTGGCGATCACCGGCCGCCAACCGATCAGTCCCGCGTCGAATCACTCCCGGCGCGAGGTACAACGGCACTCGCCATCGGGATCACGTCGAACCCGCCGGGGCTGCGCCGCCTCGCCCAGAGCTTCGCGACCTCCGGCTGGTGTAACACGACGATGAACACGATCGGGAGCGCGCAATTCTCCACCCAGAAGTGGAAGGAATTCCAGATCAGGAAGCCGATGTTGCCCTGGAAGCTCGGCTGAGTCATGGCCGTCGTTTCGCGGATGAAGTACGCGGTACTGCCGATTGCCCTCACCAACCCGAGCAGAATCACAAGCGCCGCCCACACGAACAGCCCAACCCGCGCCCACGACTTCCAGCGTAAAAGGCCCCACGCCCCGGCGAGCAGGAGCACGACCGAAGCGATGTGCACGAGTGACAGGGCGAGCGCCGCCCTGCGATCCCGCATCCAGTACCGGTCGAAGGGGAAATCCTGGGTCGCCGCGAACAAAGTGAGCGTCACCACCTGCAGGAGTCCGTACCCCAGCGCGAGGATGGCCAGCCACCGCAGCACGCGGTGCAGAAACGTGCGAGATTCGGCGGCCGGCGCGTCCATCACGGTCGGACTCAGTCCAGGATATCGATCGTCGAAAAATGCCCGTTCTCCAGAAACTCCAGCGACGCCCCGCCGCCGGTGCTGACGTGGCTGACTTTGTCGGCCAAGCCGAACTTCTCGATCGCGGCCGCGCTGTCGCCGCCGCCGATGATGGTGGTGGCGTCGTTCTTTGCGGTCGTATCGGCCACGGCTTCGGCAACGGACAGGGTTCCGTCCTCGAACGGCTCTTTTTCGAACACACCCATTGGGCCGTTCCAGATGACTGTCTTGGCTTTGCGGATTTCTTCTATATACAGCCGGCAGGTATCCGGGCCGATGTCGAAGCCTTCCATGTCGGCCGGGATGTTGCCGGAAACGACCTGGGTCTTGGCGTCGTCGGTCATCTGGTCGCTGATGACTGTATCCACCGGCAATTTGATCTTCCCCCCGGCCTTGGCGAGCAGTTCCTTCGCGAGACCGACTTTATCCCGTTCGACAAGGCTCTTGCCGACTTCCTTGCCCTGGGCGAGGAAGAACGTGTAGGCCATCGCCCCGCCGATCAGCAGCGTGTCGGCCTTGGTCAGGAGCTGCTCGATGACGTTGATCTTGTCGGACACCTTGGCCCCGCCGAGGATCGCGACGAACGGCCGCTGGGGCGTCGTGACGGCCTCGCCGAGGAACTTGAGCTCCTTGCCGATCAGGTACCCGATCACCCGCGGCTTGCCCTGGAGCAGCTGGGGGACGCCGAACGTGCTCGCGTGCTCGCGGTGGGCGGTGCCGAACGCGTCG
>JBKJRK010000056.1:0-2560 GCA_046593135.1 Tepidisphaeraceae bacterium
ATAAGAGCCACTCCGCCGGAGACGGCAAGCTGACGGCCGCGATCGCGTCGAACGGGATCAGCATCCAGATCACCGACAACACCACGACCGGCACCGACACGCTGGCCGTCCGTGCCCTGAACGGCTCACCCGCGGTAACCGACCTCGGCCTTCCCGCCGCATCGGCAGGCGGGATACTTGTGGGCAAGACCATCTTTCCTATCTCGCCCGTCACCCGCCCCAGCGCCGGGGCCGGCCTCGGCCACCTGCTTGAAAACAGCCTTGCCCGACTCATCGACCCCGTCGACGGCGCGATCAGCAAAGAAAACAAGCAGCTCGATGCGAAGAACGACCAGTTCCAGAGCCGGATCGACGCGCTCGACAAGTTGCTCGTCAGCAAGCGTGAACGGCTGGAACGGCAGTTCTCCCAGATGGAATCCGTGCTCGCCGGCCTGCAAAGCCAGCAACAAGCCTTAAGCTCATTCCAACCAATCACCTATTCAGGTTCGAGACGGTAAGCGGCGGGTAGTACGGATCCATCCGATTCCCGCGCCCGGAATATGTCCCGGTTCGCGGCCGCCCACAGGGCGGCAGGTCATCCTCGACGCGCGAGAATCAGCCGGAATCCGCAGAAGTACAACAGACGTCGGCAACTCCTGCGCGTTCGCGCAGCTCTGCCGGCCGATCTTGCGGCACCGCGCTTAACTTTCGCCCGATGACGAGCCGATAAGCTGAGCATCGTCGTGCCGTCGAGCGGCGGAGGTCCAGCCGAGTATGAATCCAAACCCCCAGGCCGCCCAGAATTACCTGCGCATGCGGGTGATGACCGCCACGCCCGAGCAGCTTCAGATGATGCTGTACGACGGCGCGATTCGCTTCGCCGAGCAGGCCCGCGTCGCCCTTCAGGAGCGGAATTACGAAAAAAGCTACAACATGATCTCCCGGGTCCAGAAGATCCTGACGGAGATGAGCAGCACCCTCAAGCACGACATCTTCCCCGAGCTGTGCGGCAAACTTTCTTCCCTCTACAACTTCGCCTACCGCAAGCTGATCGAAGCGAACATCGATCACACCATCGGGTCGCTCGACGAAGCGTTGGACGTGCTCCGCTTTCAGCGTGAAACGTGGGCGCTGCTGCTCGATCAACTCGGCAAGAGCAAAGCCGCCAACGCCGCGACAAAAATCAACATGCCCGCCCCGGATTCGCGGATGGAAGCGAAAATCAGCATGTCGGCGTAGCCTCGCCGGCTTTCCCGAAAAATTTCTCTCACATGCACTTCCCGCAACGGCATAGAATGCCGTACGGGAGGTTTGTGCATGCCCAGGAACCGAGCGTCCGTCGCAGGCTTAGCGTGGGTGGCGGCGGTGAGCTTTGTGCTGTGCTTTGTCGTTCTGGCGGCGACGTCGCCAAACAAGCCGTCGAAGACAGTTGACGCGAAAAAGTCTGATGCTCCTGGAAGGACACAACCGGCCCCGCGCCGCGATCTCGCACCCGCCCAAGTCGTCCGAACTGTTGTTGACGCGTTGAAAAACAACGACAGCCGGGACAGTGGCATCGCCACGGCGTTCGCCTTCGCCTCCCCTTCCAATAAGCAAATCACGGGACCTCTCGATCGCTTCATTCCGATGGTTAAGAGTCCGCTCTACAGCCCGTTGCTGAACCATCATTCGGCGGAGTTTGGACCGGCGACAGTCACCGATGACGCCGCCAAGGTGCGGGTGACCATCACCGACGACAAGGGGAATCGAGCATTTTACGTCTTTCAGTTGGCCAAACAGACCGCGGGCGACCTCGCCGGATGCTGGATGACGGACGGCGTCATGCGCTTGGAAACGGCCGAGGAGGCGGGCGACCCGTCGTTCAAAAACGACAGCGGCCGCTCCGCGGACCGGGCATGAAGTTAAATGCCGTATAGAAAAGCGGACAGATGTACGAGCCGTCTTAAGGCATTATTTCCCACCTGCCCCTCGCATCCATCATTTCTACACGCGCCTCTTGCTTACCCTCCCTCATTTGGCACTTTATTTTGCTTCCGCCCTGCCACGCTGTTGGGATTGCGGTCATTGCGTAGGCCGCTTCGCTCGTTGTTACGGCGTCCGGGGTCGGGGTGCATGTCCTGACGGTCTCCCCGTTTCTTGCCGCCGCCGGGGCCGATGGGGCGTGCAGCTTCTGTCAGCCGTTCCTGAAGTACATTTCCTTCGCGGGGGTTCGGAGTTGTACTGTCAGGCGCGGTTGTCTGGGCCGTGCGTCCCCGTGGGGCCTTGCCTACGCCTTTCTCATTCTTGTGCCGAGTTGCGTTGCCGTCGGAGACCGCATTCTTGCCCGCTCGTCCGTGGTGTGCCATGCCAATCTCCTCGTGTTAAATCCTTTGCGACTGTACCCGCCAAAATGCCCCGGCGCGAACGTTGATTCCGTCCAGGAACTATTCATTCCCCGACTCGGTTTCAAAGCGTCAGCAGTAACCACGCCCAGAAACCGTGACACCGCACGTGGATTCGCTAAGATCGCTAGGAGGCGATGACGGACAAGGTGTTTATCGGCATCGAGATCGGCGGGACAAAGCTCCAGCTCGTCGCCGGC
>JBKJRK010000110.1:0-12674 GCA_046593135.1 Tepidisphaeraceae bacterium
TGTCGCATGGGCGCGTACTCGTGCACATTCATTTAGTCGGGGCGAGAACCTACGTGGAGAATCAGATGAAGACGCGTGTGTTGGCAATGCTGGCGGGTGCGGTGGCGATTTCGAGTCTGGTGCTTTTTGCCAAGCCGGGCGACGGCAAGGACGTCGTGAAGGACCCGAGTGCCGAACCGGCCAAGGCGGATAAACAAGGGGAGCCGGTGAGCCCGCTCGATTTCAAGCTGAAGAGCATCGACGGCAAGGAGTTCGACCTCGCGCAGTTCAAGGGCAAGACGGTGCTGCTTGTGAACGTCGCCAGCAAGTGCGGACTGACCAAGCAGTACGCGGCGTTGCAGGCGATGTACGACAAGTACAAAGACCAAGGCTTAGTCGTCCTCGGCATTCCCGCCAACAACTTTGGCGGCCAGGAGCCGGGCAGCGAGGCGGAAATCAAGGAGTTCTGTTCGACCAATTATAAGGTCACGTTCCCGATGACCAGCAAGATCAGCGTGGCCGGCGACGACCAGCACCCGCTGTACAAGTTTCTCACGGATCAGCAAACCGCGGGCGATTTCGCCGGCGACATCGAGTGGAACTTTGCCAAGTTCCTCATCGACCGCAACGGCAACCTGATGGCCCGTTTTGGCAGCCGAACGACGCCCGACGCGCCGCAGGTTTCCGAGGCGATCGAGAAAGCCCTGGCCGCCGGCGAGAAGGCGGCCGCGGCGAAGTAGGCAGCGGGGCGTAGAGAATAGAAGATAGCGGATAGAGGATAGCGCAGAAGTAGCCGTGCCTTCGCTATCCTCTATCTTCTATCCTCTTCGATCGCCTAGGTCCTTTACGACGCAGCGCACCGTCCTGACAATCCCCCCATGCCGCGTTTTATTGCAGCGATCGACCAGGGAACCACCAGCACCCGCTGCATCCTGTTTGGCAGAGACGGCTTGCCCGCCGCCAGCGCTCAAAAGGAACACCGCCAGGTCTTTCCCCGCCCGGGATGGGTGGAGCACGACCCGGCGGAAATCTGGCGGAACACGCAGGAGGTCGTCGCCCAAGCCGTCAACCGCGCGGGGGCGAAGCGCGGCGACATCGCCGGCGTCGGCGTGACGAACCAGCGCGAGACCGTGGTGGCATGGGACCGCCGCACCGGCGTGCCGCTCTGCAACGCGATCGTTTGGCAGGACACGCGGACCAAGCCGCTTTGCGACGCGCTGGCCGCCGACGGCGGGCAGGACCGGTTCCGGGAACGCGTGGGGTTGCCGTTGGCGACCTACTTTTCCGGGCCGAAGATTCGCTGGATGTTGGAAAACATTCCCGCCGTGCGCGAGGCTGAAAAATCGGGGCATCTCGCGCTCGGGACGATCGACGCCTGGCTCGTCTGGAACCTCACCGGTGGCCCGGCCGGCGGGGCGCACGTGACCGACGTGACCAATGCCAGCCGGACCATGCTGATGGACCTTGGCACACTCGAGTGGGACCTCGGCATGCTGGATGTGATGCACGCGCCGCGGGCGGCGTTGCCGCGGATTGTTCCATCCATCGATCACGAGCCGTGGGGCATGACGGGCCGGGACGGTGCGTTTGGCGATTCCATCCCCGTCTGCGGCGCGCTCGGCGATCAGCAAGCCGCCCTCGTCGGGCAGACGTGCTTCTTGCCGGGCGAATCAAAGAACACCTACGGCACCGGCTGCTTCATGCTCCTCAACACCGGCGAGAAACGCGTGCCGAGCACGAGCGGGCTGCTAACGACGGTGGCGTATCGTTACAAAGACGAGGCGCCGGTTTACGCGCTCGAAGGTTCGATCGCGGTGGCCGGCTCACTGGTGCAGTGGCTGCGGGATAACCTGGGGCTGATCGGGTCGGCCGCCGAGGTGGAGACGCTCGCGGCGACCGTGGCCGACAACGGAGGCGTTTATTTCGTTCCGGCGTTTTCGGGGTTGTTCGCGCCGTATTGGCGGAGCGACGCCCGCGGCGTGATCGCGGGAATGACGGCTTACGCCAACAAGGGCCACATCGCGCGAGCCGTGCTCGAAGCCGTCGCGTACCAGACGCGCGACGTCCTGGACGCGATGGAACACGACTCGGGCGTGAAACTCGCCGGCTTGCGCGTCGACGGCGGGATGGCAGTGTGCGACCTGCTCATGCAGTTCCAGGCCGACGTGCTCGGCGTGCCGGTCACGCGCCCGACCGTCACCGAAACGACCGCCCTCGGCGCCGCCTACGCCGCTGGCCTGTCGGCCGGATTCTGGTCAGGCATCGATGAACTGCGAACCCAGTGGCGCGCCGACAAGACGTGGACGCCAAAGGCGTCAGAAGACGACCGTCGCCGGCTGCTCGGCGAATGGCACAAGGCGGTGGAGCGGTCGCTTGGGTGGGTTTCGTAACGCCTCGGCCTACTCGCACCAACGTTATTGCCCGAAGCGTGTACAAATATCGCACGCTTTCGCAGCGTGCGGGGTTGCATGCGTTTGGAGAAACCAATGCGTTTGATGTTCGTGGCAATTGTCAGCGGCTTCGCGATATTGGTTGCAACGCCGCGTCACACATCGGCACAGGACCCGGTCGCCAAGACCGAACACCTCAAGCCGGCCGAGGCGATCAAGCATTTCAAGCTCCCCCCGGGCTTTGAGATTCAACTCGTCGCCTCCGAGCCGGACATCAACAAGCCAATGAACCTCGCCTTTGACGCCAAGGGCCGGCTGTGGGTCACGAGCACGGTCGAATACCCTTACCCGGCCGAACCCGGGAAACCGGCTCGTGACAGGGTCGTTGTGTTGTCCGACTTCGGCGACGACGGGCGTGCGAAAAAGGTCGAAACGTTCGCCGAAGGTTTGAACATCCCCATCGGGCTTCTCCCGGTCGAGAACGGCCTGCTCGTCTACGCGATCGACCACATCCGGAAACTCATCGACACCGACGGCGACGGCAAGGCCGACAGGGAAGAGCCGTTCCTCGCATCGTACGGCTCCCGCGACACACACGGCATGACCAACCACTTCACCGTCGGTTTTGACGGGTGGGTTTATGCCGATCACGGTTTTAGCAACGATTCGGAGCTGAAAGCGACCGACGGATCGTCGATCAAGCTCAGCTCCGGCAACGTCTACCGCTTCAAGCTCGACGGGTCGCACGTCGAGTACTTCACGCACGGCCAGGTGAATCCCTTCGGCTTGTGCTTCGATCCCCTCGGCAACCTGTATTCCGCCGACTGCCACAGCAAACCGCAATACCAGCTCCTCCGCAACGGCTACTACGAGGGTTTCAGCAATCTGGACGACGGCTTAGGACTCGCGCCGCAAATGTGTACACACAGTCACGGATCGAGCGCCATCTCCGGAACGGTGTTCTACGCCGCCGACCAATTTCCCGAGGCCTACCGCGGCACGCTGTTCAATGGCAACCCTGTCACGAACCGCATCAACCACGACCGCATCACATGGCACGGCTCCACCCCGCAGGCGGTGGAGCAGCCTGATTTTCTCAGCAGTGACGACCCGTGGTTTCGCCCGGTGGATATTGTCGTCGGTCCGGACGGTGCGATGTACGTCGCCGATTTTTATAACCGCATCATCGGGCACTACGAGGTGCCGCTCGACCACCCCGGCCGCGACCGGACGAGCGGACGGATCTGGCGAATCGTTTACCGCGGGACCGAGGAGCACCGACCTCTCGCGCCGCCGACCGATTTGAGCAAGGCCGGTGCGAACGACCTCGCCGAAGCGATGTCGGCAACGTCATTACCGATACGAATGATGGCGGCGCGGCAGTTGGTGGAGCGGGTCGACGGCGCCGAAGCCGTCACGGCGGTTCGGGCTTGTCTCGAGAAGCCCCGTAACGGTGACCAGAAGGTGATGTCGCTGTGGGTGCTCAATCGAATTGGCAAGATCACCGTCGATGAGATTTTGAACGCCGCGGCGGACTCGAATCGCGACGTGCGTGTCCACGCGATGCGCATCCTGTCTGAAACTACGTCCCCGCAACCCGAAATGCTCGTGACGGCTCGCAAGCTGCTCAACGACCCCGACGCGCAGGTCCGCCGTGCCGCGGCCGACGCCCTCGGCCGCCACCCTGCGCTCGAAAACGTCCGGCCGATCCTAGCCGCACGAGTCGCGACGCCGGCGGAAGACACTCACCTTCTTCACGTCATCCGGATGGCTCTGCGCGACCAGCTGGAAAAGAACGAGGTCATCGACAAACTTCCTGAATTAAAACTCACGGTTGACGAAGAACGCAGCCTCGCCGACGTGGTCACGGCCGTCAGCAATCCCGGCGTCGGCGGGCTGGTGTTGTCGTACCTGAAGAAAAAGCTCACCGACCCCGCGCGTACCGTGCAACTCCTTATCTATGCCGCGAAACGACTCCCTCCCGGCGACGTCGATTCCCTGACGCAAACGGTGTTGCAGCGTTTTCCCGGCGACCTGGATGTTCAACGACAACTGTTTGTCGCGATGCTTGAAGGGCTTGCCCAGCGCGGCGCGGCGCCGGGCGAAGCAACAAAGAAGTGGGGCAGTGATCTGGCCCACGAACTTGCGAAGGCTCAGGCAATTCGCGGTGCAGAATGGACGTTTCAGCCTATGCCTGGGTCGTCTGACACGACCAACCCGTGGACCCAGCAACAGCGCCCGCTAACGGGCGCCGGAACGTCGCTCTGGTCGAGCTATCCCCGCGGCGAGGTGCTTACTGGCGTGATGCGATCCCAGCCGTTTTCCATTCCGGCAAAATTAAGTTTCCTGATCGCCGGCCACTACAGCGGAGCCCCGGGCGTAAAAGCTGAATCGAAGAATTTTGTTCGGCTCAAGCTGGCGGCGGGGGATAAAACGATCGTTGAGGCCCTCCCGCCGCGAGACGACACGCCGCACCGCGTCGAGTGGGACTTGTCGAAGTGGGCAGGGCAACAAGGCTACGTGGAAGCGGTCGACGGTGACGCGGGAAATGCTTTTGCTTGGCTCGCCTTCGGCCAGTTCCAGCCCGCCGTCGCACCCACACCGGCCGCGCCGGATACGACGCGCGATCGAATTGTCGCGGCCGCAATGATTACGCGGGCGCTGAAGCTGGCCGAGCTTCGCGAACGGATGGAACAGATCGTTGACGACCCCTTCGCCGACCCGGAATCGCGCGCCGGCGCTGCCCGGGCGCTAGGGACGACGGGTTCGGGCGAAAGTGTCAAAGTCCTCGCCCGCGCCGCCTCCGACCCGAACGTCCCTCCGGCGGTTCGCGAAGCCGTTGCGCAGTCGCTGGTCGAGCAGAATTCTGAGGAGTCGCGCGGCGCGTTGCTCGCCGCGATCGCGGTGGCGTCGGAGCCGCTCCAGCGGACGCTGGCAGTGGCGTTGGGCGCGAATCGGGAAGGGTGTGAGGCGCTGCTCGGCGCCGTATCGGCCGGCAAAGCTTCGCCGCGACTTCTCCAGGACCCCGCCGTGTCGGAGCGATTGAAGGGCGCCGGCATTGCGAACCTCGACGCGCGGGTCAAGGAACTGACCAAAGGACTCGTCCCCGCCGACCAGGCCGTCCGCGAACTGCTGGAGCAGCGGCGTGCGGCGTTCGACCCGGCAAAGGCGTCGGTCGTGCGCGGTGCGGAGGTCTACGCCAAAAATTGTTCCATCTGTCACCGCATCGGCGAGGTCGGCGTCGTCGTGGGCCCGCAACTGGACGGCGTCGGGAAACGCGGCGTGGATCGAATTCTCGAAGACGTGCTGGACCCCAATCGCAACGTGGACGGTGCATTCCGCACTACGATCCTGCGGCTCGACGGGGGCGCGACGGTTTCCGGGCTGCTCCGCCGCGAGGAAGGGGAGTTGATCGTCCTCGCCGATTCGGCCGGCAAGGAAAACAGCTTCGAGAAATCGAAGGTGAAGCGCCGCGTGCAGTCCGCGCTGTCGCTCATGCCGAGCAACTTCGGTGAGACGCTGAAGCCGGAAGAGTTCGGCGACTTGCTGGCGTATCTGCTGTCGAAATAACCGAATCGCCGGGCAACGAAAAAGGCCGTCCGGCGGTGGGATATTCCCAGGTCGCCGGACGGCCTATTGCGTAGTCCGCTGCTCGCCGAAGGGCGGCCGCGTGATTAGTAGGTGTTGTAATCCTTGCCGCTCGCGTCGGCTTCGCCGGCAGCAATGTTCGCCTTCACGGTGCCGTTGGTCTTGTTGTACAGCCACCCTTTGGTGGGAGCGGCGCTGACCGTGTCAGTAGTGCCCACGTCAATCTGGGCGCCGGCGGCGATGCCCTTCAGGGGGCCGACGGTGACAGCCGGAACTTTGCGCACGTACGGGCCGTAGATGAAAGCGCCAGTCTTCGTGGCACTCGTTAAACCGGCGGCGTTGGTGAACTTCACGAGCTGGTTTTCGGGATCATCCGGATAGTCCCCGTTGTGCTCCGTCGCATACAGGTCGACGGCACTGCGCAGGACGTTCAGGTTGCCGCTCATGGCGGTGTCGGCGGCCCCGGCGGAGCCGCGGCTCATGCGGGGGATGGCGATCGCGGCGATGATGCCGATGATCACGACGACAATGACGAGCTCTATGAGGCTGAAGCCTCGACGGGTTTTGTTGCTACGGGCCATGAATTCTTACTCCTTCGTAGTCTGGCGAGCGGCTGCCGCGCGGCAGCCGTTGTCTAAACCCAAGAATCGACGCGAAATCCCCAGAGCTTTAGCAAATGTGGGTTGCACCAAAGGGCGGGCCGCAAACGTAAGCGGCCGGCCACGCGATGTCGCGCGACCGGCCGTTGGGGATTCGGGAGGTTATCGGGCGTCGGTTACGGATGGCGGCGCGGCGAGCTTAAGCGTGACCTTCGCATTCTTGCCGACGAACGTCGCTTCGTTCAGCCCGACGCTCGAGAGTTTGAAGCCGTCAACCGTCTGGCCTTGCGCGTAAAGCTTCCCGTCAATAATGGCCATGCCGCCGTCGTGTTTCTTCATGACGGCCGTCAGCGTGTGGCGCTTGAGGAACAGTTCGGAGGGACTGACCTTGGGCGCCTGCAACGCGACCGGCGCGATATCGGCCTCCACTTTAGCTTCGACGGCCGGAGCCGGAACGGACGACGCGACCCAGGCGTCCGACGGACAAAATGCGTCGCTCATCCCGGCGTGCTCGAACTTGCGCCGCTCCGCGAACGCTGCCAGCCGGCTCGCAAGCGTGGTTGCCGTCGTCGTAGCCGCGGAAGAGACGGGCGGCTTCCCCGCCTGCCCGGCGAGAGCCGGAGACCGGCTGACGACCACTTGCTCCGTGGGCTCGGCCGTCGCCGGTTTGCCCGTTCCGAGCACGAACCGGTCCACGCCAAACGCCACGACCGCCAGGCCGAGCACCGCCGCCGCGATCTTTTGTGACTTCGTCCACATGCCAACTTTACAAACGATACGTTTGACGCGAAGTCAAATGGGAAATCTTCAACGCCCTTATCGGACGTGATACGGATCGGGATTAATCCGTGCGCGTCACGTCTCAATTTTCCAGCCGGCAGGGCCGCTTCAGCGGCCCTGAACTCGCGCGAGGAATAATCGCGGTCCGTATGACTGGTTCACCGACACAAAGACATCGCGTTACGGCGAAGTGCCGCAAGTGCCGCGCGTAGGGCCGGGATCTATTTATGCGGCAGTTCGGTGAACCACACGAGTTCCGCTTGGAAGATGGCGTTGGGTGCGTCGGTCGCCGCGAGGGTGCTGCTCGCGTTGAAGCTTCGGACGCCCATGTCGCCGAAGGTCCGGCGGAGGTTGCGCAGGAAGGTTGCGCACGCGGGGTAGCGCCCGCTTCCGAGAATGCGAATAGGGACCGTCTGAAAGTGCGTCGCATCGACCGCCGCGCCGGGACGAACTTCGTCGAGCGACAAGCCGCATTCGGTAGCGAGACGGGCGACGGCTTCGAGCCGCTGGTTGACGAGGACCGCCGGCTGAAGGCGGACGGGCGACTGTGCCAAGGCTTGTTTGGCGGCGGCCAATTCGCGCTGAAGGCCCGCGACTGCCGACCCGAGTTGCAAAGCCGTGGCCCGCTGGTCGTCGAGCGATTTCCGTTGCGCGATCTCCTGATCGCGGTGCCGCAGGAGTGGACGCACGCCTACGGCGTACGCGCCGAGAGTTAGTCCAGCCGTTACGGCGACGGCGACGCCGATCATGGGCCAGGGTAGTGGGTGGGTTCGTTTGTTCACCGGGCAATTCCTCCCGCATCGACGGACGTGACCGTCGGCCGCGCGTTCTGCGGCTTCGAGACGCGCGGCTCGTCGAACACGCACTGGAGCCGGAAAGCGATCGCGTTGCCGTTAAGGAACGTCTCGCGGCCCGTCTCCAACAGCGAAACCTTTGCAAACAGCCCGGTTTCTTCGAGCCGCAGCACGTGCTGCTGGACGGCAAGTTGGTTCTGCCCGATCCCGGAGATTTCAAGCACGACGTCCGCCGGCGACTTGCCCGCCGCGGCTTGCGGCGACGTGCCCGAAGGGACGGGCGGGGGGCCGACTGATACGGACCGCAGTACAACGTGCTCGCCCTTCGTCTGCCCCAGCAGGACCAGGATGACGCTCCAGTCGGGTTGCTCCGCGACGGTGCGGTTGGCCGCGATCGTGGCGTGGGCGGTCGCAAGTTCCGCGCGTGTGTCGTCGCTTTGGCGCTGCAGCCGGCGGATGTCGGCGTCGGTGGAAGCCAACTCCTGGCCCACTTGGGCGCCGCCCCCACTCCACAGCAGGTGCACACCCCCGACCGCGCAGGCCAACAGCAGGCCGTATGCCCCGCAATAGGCGGCGCACACGTTGCGGTGCCGTCGCCGGCGCTTGGCGTGGCGGCGGGCCGCGGGGACGAGGTTGACGCTGATCATTACCATGGTTCGTTCATTTTCATCGGGCGCGCCTTCACGTGTCGGGAAACTCCGCAAGCCCAATCGCGGGCGTCAACTCGGGCGAGGAGCACACCTCCAAAAATGCAGGCGCACATTCGATCAAATCTTTCGGCGCGACAGCCGTGGTTTCCTGACCCAACTCTCTGGTCAGGTGCTCGGCGAGACCCGGAACGGTTGCCCCGGAGCCCGTTAAGAGTAGGCGGCTCACGCTGGAATCGGTGTATTGACGCGCGACGTACGCAAACGACGCGAGCAGGTCGCGGACGAGTCCGTCGGCGTAGTTGGAAAGAATGCCACGGGCTTCACTCGGCAACGCAGGGCCGTCCCTCGACTCGGCGGCCTCGCGCAGGCCGACTTCGCTAAACAGGTAATCGACAAGCTCCGGCTCCAGCTTCAGGCGTGCGGCAAGGTCGTCGTACACGCGATTCATGCCCGCTTCGCACAGATCGCGAACGTAGACGACCATGCCCATGTGAACGAGCACGACCGAAGACGAGGACCACCCGAGATCGAGCAGGGCGGTGATGCCCGGCGGTGGCGCAATGACGCCCGCGCAGGCGCGAGCCAAGGCGCACGGCCGCACGTCAACCGCGGCAACGTCGAGGCCTGCGGATTCAACCAGGTCGAGCAGCTTGGCCGCCTCGGCGTGCGCGTATCCGACCGCCATGACGTGCGCCGCCTTTGTCGCCTTAGCCTGGGCCGGAAGTTCCCAGCACCCCATCTCGAACGCGTCAGGGGATATTTTGCTCGTTCGGGCCAACTCGACGCGGGCGATCTGTTCGAGCGAGATCTGCCCGGTTCGTGGAAGCTCCAGCATTCCGGTGATGAGCTTGTCCGACGGCGCTGCAAGGACGACGCGGTTCCCGACGAAGCAGAGCCGATCGAGCGTGTCGGTGATGCGGGCGAGTTCGGTGTGGTCGAACGGCGTCCCGGGCGCCGCCCGGTTCACGCACGCCGCCGCCGCCACGCGCCACCCCTTCGCGGCGTCCGGCGCCGCTTCGAGTTGGACCGCTTTCACACGCCGGGCTCCGAGGTCGAGCCCGATGGCCGAGCGACGTTGTTTACCGACGATTCGCTTCATTTCACGTATCCCGTTCACCAATTTCGCCGCACCCGGCTTACCCGTGCGCAGCCGACGTCAGGTCGAACAGCGGCAAGAACATGCTAAGCGCGACGATGCCGACCACAATTCCGAGAACGATCAAAATGATCGGTTCCAGGATGCTGGTCAGCGATTTCACGACGACCTCGTTTTCCTCGTCCAGAAAGTCGGCAATGTTAAGGAGCAAAGGGCCCATTTGGCCGCTATTCTCGCCGGCGCGAATGGCTTCGCACAGCGTCGGGCTGACCAGATCGCTCGCCGCGAAGACGGTGCTGACGTTGGATCCCCGGGTGACGGCCTCCTCGGCGCGGGTAACCAGTTCGACGTATTTGCTGTTGTTCACCGTCTGGCGGGCCAGGCCGAGCGCTTCGAGCAATGGCACCTTGCCGGCCAGCAGCACGCCAAGCACCCGGGCGATTCGCGCCACCGCGAAGTTGCGTACGATCGCGCCGATGGCCGGAAGCTTCAGGATCGTCGCGTCGACCGAGCGACGTCCTGAATCCGTTTTCAGCCAGGAGCGCCCGGCGAAAACCGCCCCCCCGACGGCCAGCGGAAGCGTCCACCAGTACGACCGGAGGAAGTCGCTGCAGGCCATCAGGATCTTCGTCATCGGCGGCAATTCGACGTCGAGTGTTTCAAACAGCCCCGCGAACCGTGGCAGCACGAACAGCAACATCAGGGTCAAAACGCCGATCGCGACGACGATGAGAAGCGAAGGGTAAATCATCGCCCCGACGATCGCCGTGCGAACTTGAAGTTGTTTGCGCGACAGAATCGCCAGGCGGTCGAGCATGACGTCAAACTTGCCGCCGGACTCGCCGGCGGAGATCAGGCTGCGTGCGACGGCGTCGAACACGCGGGGGAATTCGCCCATCGCCTCGGCCAGGGTGGACCCTTCCTCGACGCGCACGCGGACGGCGGATACGACTTCGCGCCACGCGGCGTCCTTCGTTTGTCGCTCCAGGGCGGCCAAGGCCTGCACGAGTGGCGTGCCCGACGCGACCAGCACCGAGAGCTGCCGCGTAAACATCGCCATGTTCTTCAGCCGCCGGCCGGCGCTCATTCCCTTTTGCTTCACGCCGGTTTTAGCGTACGCGAGCGACGACGACGACGCGGCGCGAATGTCGCCGACAAACAACCCCTGGCGCCGCAGGGCGTCCATGGCTTCGTTCGCGTCGGCGGCTTCGATCGTGTCGTCCACCACCTTGCCGCCGGAATCGACTGCCTTGTAGGCATATTTCATCGTCCGGCCCTCCGCATCAAGTTGTCACACGCGTATCGGGTCATGCCGCCTCCTGAGTTGGCGGCTTAGGATTCGGCGTAGCGGGGGCTGTCGGCGCACCGGCGCGGAGCGCCGCTTCCACGGCGCGTGCCTTGGTGCCCCGGCGGTTTCCCTGTTCCTCGTCGCAGTCGTCGTTGTGCGTGACGCGCAAGACCTCGTCGAGGCTGCTGCGTCCTTCGAGGGCGGCCATCACGCCGTCTTCACGCAGCGTTCGCCCGCCTTGCTCGATGAACTTGGCGCGCAGCTCGTGCGTCGGCGCGGCCTTGTGGACCATTCGCCGCAGTTCGGGCGTTACTTCCATCACCTCGTAGATTCCGAACCGGCCTTGGAACCCGCTGTCGTGACACTGCTGACACCCGCCGCCTTTGCGGAAAGCGCGGTTGGACTTGTCAACAAGTTCGGCGTCGTGGAGTTCCTGCTCCGTCGGGTAGTACTTGGTGGCGCAGGCCGTGCAGATCGAACGAGCCAAACGCTGGGCGACGGCGCCGTTCAGGGCGCTGCTCAGCAGGTACGGCTCGATGTTCATGTCGAGCAGGCGGGCGACGGCGCCGGGGGCGTCGTTGGTGTGCAGCGTCGCCAGCACGAGGTGGCCCGTGAGCGCGGCCTGCACGGCGACACGCGCGGTCTCTTCGTCGCGGATTTCGCCGACCATGATGACGTCGGGGTCCTGGCGCAGGATGCTGCGCAGCGCCTTCGCAAACGTGAGGCCGACGGCTTCGTGCACGTGGGTCTGGTTAATAAGGTCCAACTGGTACTCGACCGGGTCTTCGATCGTCACGATGTTCAGCTCGGGGCTCCGAACCAAATCGAGCGCGGAGTAGAGCGTCGTGGTCTTGCCGCTGCCGGTGGGGCCGGTCACGAGCACAAGACCGTGCGGCTGGCGGAGCATGCGCTGGAAGGCGGCGAGGGAATCGGTGCGGAAGCCGAGGTCTTCCATCCGCACCTTCAGGTTCGCCTTATCAAGAATTCGGACGACCAGCTTCTCGCCAAGCAGCGTGGGCATCGAGCTGACGCGGAGGTCAATCTCGCGCCCCTCGGCGACGATGTGCACGCGGCCTTCCTGGGGGAGCCGTTTTTCGGCGATGTCCATCTTGCCGATCACCTTCACACGCGACACGATCGAGGCGTGCATGCCCGGCGGGGGTTTCATAAGGTCGCGCAAAACGCCGTCAATTCGGTAGCGAATACGCGTGCCCTTTTTGTCCGGCTCGATATGAATGTCCGACGCCTTGTCGCGGACTGCGGTGAGCAGGGCGACGTTGACGAGATTCACGATCGGGCTGCCGGCCACCATCCGATCGAGGTCGGTGCTGGGGCCTTCGTCGATCGTTTCCCTTTCGATGACGTCGATGTCCGCTTCGGCGAGGCTCGTCAGGAACGCGTCGACGTTGGTGTCGCCGCCGGCGTATTTCTTGATGTACTCCTTGACGTTGGAGTCCAGTGCCAGCACCGGCCTGATCTTGCAGCCGGTGAGCTGCCGGAGGCGGTCGAT
>JBKJRK010000117.1:0-11579 GCA_046593135.1 Tepidisphaeraceae bacterium
CCGTGAGGGAGTGGCTCCTCAAAATGTCGCGGCAACCGCCCCCTAACGGTCGCGGCTCCTTAGGATCAATCGAGCGAATCATGCTCATTAACAAGAGTTCCCGCAGCTGGATGCTCATCTGCCTGCTGTTGTTGGCCGCTGCCGCCGCGGTCTATTTCTTCGTCCCCGGCACGGGCCACCGCCGGCTTGACGGCGCGAGCGGCGGCACGCCGGAGGGGCTTGCCCTCGGCGTCGTCGGGTACGCGATGATGCTGTTTGCCCTGCTGCTGGGCGCGCGCAAGCGCGTCCGTACCATGCGGATCGGCCGGGCGTACTGGTGGGTCAAAGGGCACGTCTGGCTCGGCATTATCAGCTTCCCGGTCATTATCCTGCACGGCGGGTTCAAGCCCAACTTCTGGGGCGGGCCGCTCACGCAAATCATCATGTGGATTTTCGTGGCGGTGTGGGTCAGCGGGCTGGTGGGGCTGATGCTTCAGCAGATCATGCCGACCCGCCTGTTGAATCACGTGCCGATGGAAACGATTTACGAGCAAATCGACCACATCGTAAAGCAACTCCGCGACGAAGCCGCGACGATTGTGAAATTGGTGGAAGATAAGACGCAGGAAGACCCCTACGAGCTCGACGCCGTTGCCGTCGGCGCCGCGACGGCGGTTGCCACCGCGAGGACGGCGACGGGCACGGAAGCCGGCACGACGCTGGCGACGTTTTACCGTGGGCAGATTGAGCCCGTGTTGGCCGACAGGATGCCCGCCGGCGCGACCCTCGCCCGCGAGCGTCAAGCCGCTACTGCTTTTGCCCAACTCCGCGACGGCATGCCGCCGGCGATGAGAAAGCCGATTGACGACCTGGCCGAAATCTGCGAAGAGCGCCGCCAGCTTGCCCGCCAGAAGCGCCTGCACCACGTCCTTCACGGCTGGCTGTTCGTCCACGTGCCGCTCAGTTACGGTCTGATGGTGCTTGCGACGGTGCACGCGATCCAGGCATTGCGCTATGCATCTGCGGCAGCGTGGGTATTGCCGGCGTTTATCATCGGGTTGGTGGCGGTACTCATGGTGACGGTATTGATCTTGATTTACGGTACGCTGAAGTACAAATGAACCAGGGATGAGTGGGGCAGGCATTCTCGCCTGCCGTACCTGGGGCTCAGAGGCAGGCAGGAATGCCTGCCCCACAAGATTCAAAAAAAAGACCCACAGTCAAAGGAAAGGTAACTCGCCATGACCGACCCGGAACGCTCCGAATACAAATGCGTCGACACGATCCGCTGTCTTTCGATGGACGGCGTCCAGGCCGCCAACAGCGGGCACCCGGGTACGCCGATGGCGATGGCGCCGGTGGCGTACCAGCTTTGGAACCATTTCCTCCGGTTCGACCCGAACGACCCCATCTGGCCGAATCGCGACCGGTTCGTGCTGTCGATGGGCCACGCGTCGATGCTGCTGTACTCCATGCTTCACCTGGCGCAGGTCAAGGCGGTGAACAGCAAGTATGAAACTGTGGGCGAACTGGCCGTGCCGCTCGACGACATCAAGCGTTTCCGGCAGATCGAGAGCCGGTGCCCGGGGCATCCGGAATACCGCTGGACGAGCGGCGTCGAGACGACCACCGGCCCGCTCGGGCAGGGCTACGCCACCAGCGTCGGCATGGCGATGGCCGGCAAGTGGCTGGGCGGCACGTACAACAAGCCCGATTTCGAGATGTTCGACTACGACGTCTACGCCCTCGGCGGCGACGGCTGCATGCAGGAAGGCGCCCAGAGCGAAGCCGCCAGCCTCGCCGGGCACCTCAAGCTCGATAACCTCTGCTGGATCTACGACAACAACCAGATCAGCATCGAGGGCAACACCGCCTGGTCGTTCAGCGAAGACGTCGCGACGCGCTTCGTCGCGTACGGCTGGAACGTCATCCGCGTCGGCGACGCCAACGACCTGAAGATGCTCGAACGGGCGTTCAAGACCTTCAAGCAAACCACCGGCCGGCCGACGCTCATCATCGTCGACAGCCACATCGCCTACGGCGCCCCGACGCTTCAAGGCTCCCACACCGCCCACGGCTCCCCCCTCGGCGACAAAGAAATCGTCGGGGCCAAGAAGTTCTACGGCATGCCGGAAAACGAAAAGTTCCACATTCCGGACGGCGTCCTCGACTGCTTCAAGAACAACCTCGGCAAACGCGGCGGCGACCTCCGCGGCGCGTGGATGAAAAAGTACGACGAATACAAAGCCAAACATCCCAAGGAAGCCGCCGAGCTGATGCAAATCCAGCGGCGCGAGCTGCCCGAAGGCTGGGAAAAGGCGCTCCCCGTCTTTCCGGCCGACGAAAAGGGCCTCGCGGGACGCCAGGCCGGTAGCAAGGTGCTCAACGAATTGGCGAAGGTCGTCCCCTGGCTCATCGGGGGGTCGGCGGACCTGTCGCCTTCAACGCTCACGCGCCTCGGGCCCGCGTCCGATGCCGTCGACAAGACCACGCACGAGCCGCTTCCCAACCCCTTCGGCGACTTCGGACCCGACGGCGAAACCGTCAACGAGCACGGCCCGCGCCCGATGAGCTGGAAAGGCCGCAACATCCACTACGGCGTCCGCGAGTTCGCGATGGGCGCGGCGCTCAACGGCATGGCATTGTCCAAGGTCCGCCCTTACGGCTCCGGCTTTTTCGTCTTCTCCGACTTTAGCCGCCCGGCGATCCGCCTGGCCGCGCTGATGGAAATTCCGGTCATTTACGTCTTCACGCACGATAGCATCGGCGTCGGTGAAGACGGCCCGACCCACCAGCCCATCGAGCACATGGCCGCCCTCCGCGCCATCCCCGGGCTGATCACGATTCGCCCCGGCGACGCCAACGAAGTGAGCGAAGCCTGGCGGGTCATCATGAAGTACCGCCACCACCCCGTGTGCCTCGTGCTCACCCGGCAGAACGTCCCCACGCTCGACCGCACGAAATACGCCGCCGCCAGTGGCGTCGCCAAGGGCGCGTACGTCGTCGCGTGCGCCGCGCCCGACGGCAAACCCGACGTGCTCCTGCTCGCCACCGGCTCGGAAGTGCCGATGGCGGTCGACGCCTACGAGCATTTGAAGAAGGAAGGCGTCAAGCCCCGCGTGGTCAGCATGCCCTCGTGGGAAATCTTCGAAGAGCAGGACGACGCCTACAAAACGTCGGTCCTTCCGCCCGAAACGTCCGCCCGCGTGTCGATCGAGCTGGCCAGCACGTTCGGCTGGGCCCGCTACGTCGGCACCAACGGCGTGTCCATCGGCATGAAGAGCTTCGGCGCCAGCGCCCCGCTGAAAGACCTTCAGAAGAAGTTCAACTTCAGCGTCGACGGCATCGCCAAAGCCGCCAAGGAACAGGTCGCCAAGCACAAGGCCAAGCAAGCCATGAGCGACGTGCCCGTGCGCGGGATGGAAATCACGGTGTAGAGAAAATCCGAATAACCAAATCGGAATGACGAATGAAACCCGAATGACGATGCCCAATTCGTCATTCGGGTTTTGCATTTTTCCGTCGCTCAGATTGGCTCATACGCCCCCCGGTCCATTCCCCTAAAACGCATCGGGATTAATCCGTGCGCGTCAGGTCTCAATTTTCCAGCCGGCAGGGCCGCTTCAGCGGCCCTGAACTCGCGCGAGGATTAATGACGATCCGCATCAGTATCACGGCGCGGGACGCTTCCTGGAATCCGCATGTTCGTCATCGGCGTGCCGAATGCCGACGAATCTCAGCAATTGCGTTACCGGTCAATTCGGTGCGAGAATGCCGGCGATGGCTGAGCAGGATATTTCGAGACTGATTTCAGTGCGGGAGGCGATCGACCTGATCGACCGCACGGAGGTGCGGCCGCGGGTGGTGTGCGTGCCGTTGGCTGAAGCTGACGGAATGCGGCTGGCCGCCGACGTGGCGGCGGACCGGGATTACCCGCCGTTCGCGAAGAGCCTGATGGACGGGTATGCCGTGCGCGTCGCCGACGTGGTCGGGCGCGGCGGGCCGAACTCTGTCGCGCTGAATCTGGTGGGGGAAATTCCCGCCGGCGCAACAGGGGGACGGGGCATTCAGCCCGGCGAAGCCGTGGCGATCATGACCGGCGCGCCGCTGCCGCCCGGCGCCGACGGCGTCGTGCCGGTGGAAGACGCCGAGCGCGCCGGCGAGGCGTCCGTCCGCGTCGTCCGCGCGGGGCAACCGGCGCGCTACATCGCCGCCCGGGGAAGCGACGTCGCCAAAGGCACGGTCGTCCTCAAACGCGGCGTGACGATCGGCCCGCAGCAGGCGGCCGTGCTCGCGACGGTCGGCGCGTGGCGAGTCGAAGTCTTCGACCGCCCGAGCGTCGCAGTCCTCAGCACCGGCAACGAACTCGCCGGCGAAGGCGCGGAGCCGGGGCCGGCGCAAATCCGCAACTCGAACGGGCCGATGCTATTGTCCCTGCTCGCCCGCCTCGGCTGCCGCGCCGTCGACCTCGGCGTCTGCCGCGACGAGCCGGACGCCCTGAAGGCCAAGCTCGCCGAAGGGCTCACCCACGACGCCCTGTTCGTCTCCGGCGGCATGAGCATGGGCGAATACGACTACGTCCCGCGCCTGCTCGTCGAATTGGGCGTCGATCTGAAAGTGACGAAGCTGCGAATCAAGCCCGGCAAGCCGTTTGTGTTCGGGGTGCGAGGAAGGGCTGAGGACTCAGGACTGAGGACTGAGTCTGAAGCGGCCGGTTCCCCATTCAGTCCTGAGTCCTCAGTCCTCAGTCCTCCCGCCTTCGTCTTCGGACTCCCCGGCAATCCCGTCAGTGCGTTCGTCTGCACGATCCGCCTGGCGTCGCGGCTGCTCAACCGACTGGCCGGAGGCGAGGTAGTTGAGAAATGGCAGACCGGGCGACTCGAAGTCGGCATGGTTCCAAACGGCCCGCGCGAGTTTTACCAGCCGGTGATTCGCACGAACATCGCCGCCCGCAACAGCAGCCAGTCCGTGATCGCCGGCATCCGCCCGCTGACGTGGAAAGGGTCCGCCGACCTGTTCACCCTCGCCGCCGCCAACGGCCTGCTCGTCCGCGCGGAAAACGAGCCCGCGTTGCCGATGGGTACAGTGGTGCGAGTCCTTGAAATTTAAGAAAATGAAGCACGAGTTCCGCAGGCCGTAAACGGGAGAAGCACCATGCGTTGGACCAAACTGCTCCCGGTCGTCGTTCTCGCCGCCGTCGCCTTCGGGGGATCTTTCGAATGCCGCGGCAGCAGCAACCACGACGACAAGAACCACAACGACTGACGGCGAGGGCGGGGTCTTTGTTGCGAACAACCCCCTGCCTGTCGATGGGAACATTCAGAATAATTGCGATTGTCGCTTTCGAGCCCATAAAGTCTCAATATTCTGGATGTCTCTCCTAGGATGTGGATAGAATTCAGATATGGAGATCATTACGAGCAATCCGAAGGTCATGCACGGTACACCGTGTTTCGCGGACACTCGGGTTACGGTTCAGACGTTTTTCGACCATTTGGAGGCCGGCTATACGATCGATGGATTCCTTGAACAGTTTCCGACCGTGCGGCGTGAGCAAGTTGTGCAACTGCTGGCGACGCTACGGAAAGACGCCGAACGAGTCGCGGTGTCGGCGTGAAATTGCTACTGGACGAGAACCTGCCGCACCAACTCCGGCTGGAACTGCCCGGTCACGACGTATTCACCGCGGCTTACATGAAGTGGTCCGGGATCGAGAACGGTAATCTGCTTCGCTTGGCGGCAGCGGACGCCTTTGATGCCATCATTACGAATGACCGAGGCTTGGAATACCAGCAGAATCGTGACGAACTACCGCTTGCGGTCGTCGTGATTCTTCCGAGGGCCAACACGATCGAAGCCATCCGCCCTCTGTGCGCCGAATTGCTCGCCATCCTCGCCCGGCTTGTTCCGCGAGAATTCGTTAGCTTTCCGCGACGTGAGGGCCTACGCCTACCCCTTCTTCACCGCCGCGATGGCGTAGAAGGGTCGTCCTTCCCGGCGGTATTTCCGTTCGAAGTTGGTGCCGACGAACTCGCCTTCGGTCGCCGAGTCCGGGCGGTTGTAGTCGACGACTTCGAATCCTTCCGCGGCTCGTACGGTCGGCTCGATGTTTTCTTCCCAGTAGCCTTTGTGGTCCGTGACGACTTGCAGCCGACCGCCGGGCGTGAGGATGCGCTGCACGGCCGGGACAAACTTCGGCTGGATCAGGCGGCGTTTGTTGTGGCGGGCCTTGGGCCAGGGGTCGGGGAAGTAGATGTGCAGCACCGACACGCTACCCGGCTGCACAAACTCGTTGAGAAAGAAGCTCGCCTCGGCCCGGATGGTGCGCGCGTTCATGCAACCGTTTCGGCGGAGCCGGTCGCTCGCGTACTTCCAGAAAAAGCGGGCCCACTCGATCCCGAAGAAGTTTACTTCCGGGCGCGCCTTGGACTGGTCGGTGAGGAAAGTCCCTTTGCCCATTCCGATTTCGATCTCGACGGGATGATCGTTTCCGAACAGCTCGTTCCAGACGATCGGCTTCGGCAGTGTGTCAACGTCAAGCCCGATCGGCTCGACGATCAATTCGTGGTTCGTATTCATCGCGGGCGGATTGTACGCAAGAGGGTGCCGGATGCTCGTCCGTCCGGCGCGAACGGTCGATCGGCGTTGATTTAAGGCGTTTTCGGGCGTTTTGAGCAGTACGCCTTGAACATTGCCCGCGCATTCGCGTATAAGCTAAGTATCCCTTGGACATTTAATGCCATCGGATCATTGCCAGGTACCGATGGTTCTTCGTGACGCGGCTCTCGCGTCCGCCAAAGCGTCTCCGGGCAAACGACTTTCGCCCGGGGCTCATTCCCCGAGAAGAGTACTATGCAGTTCACCGATCTTCGGCTCGCCGAGCCGATTCTCCGCGCTTTGACCGCGGAGGGGTACACCACGCCGACCCCCATTCAGGCGCAAGCCATCCCGCACGTTCTCGACGGAAAAGACTTGCTGGGCGTCGCCCAGACGGGCACGGGAAAGACGGCGGCGTTCGCGCTGCCGATCATTCAGCGGCTCGGCAAAAACGCCGGCACGGAGCACAACCAGCAGCCCGGCCGCGGCCGGCCGATCCGGTGCCTCGTGCTTTCGCCGACGCGCGAGCTCGCGCTCCAGATCGGCGACAGCTTCCGCGCTTACGGCAAGCACACCGGCCTGCGCTACACCGTCGTCTTCGGCGGCGTCGGGCAGGGCACACAGGTCCAGGCGCTCCGCAACGGCATCGACATCCTCGTCGCCACGCCGGGGCGGCTCCTTGATCTAATGCAGCAGGGCTTCGTGGACCTCCGCCAGGTCGAAACCTTCGTCCTCGACGAAGCCGATCGCATGCTCGACATGGGCTTCATCAACGACATCCGGCGGGTCATCACCAAGCTCCCTGGCAAGCGGCAGAACCTCATGTTTTCCGCCACCATGCCGCGGGAAATCTCCGACCTCGCCCACACGATTTTGCGTACCCCGGTCAAGGTCGAAGTGACGCCCGTAAGTTCGACCGCCGAGCGGATTGACCAGTCGGTGTATTTTGTCGAGAAGCGCAACAAGCCGGTATTGCTCGCGCACCTCATCAACTCGACGCCGATCGCGCGGGCGCTGGTGTTCACGCGCACGAAGCACGGCGCCGACCGCGTGGTGCGGCAACTCGAGCGGTACGAGATCAAGGCCGAGGCGATCCATGGCAACAAAAGCCAGAACGCCCGCCAGCGGGCCTTGAGCAACTTCAAGAGCGGCAAGACGGCCGTGCTGATCGCCAGCGACATCGCGGCCCGCGGCATCGACATCGACGAGATTTCGCTCGTCGTGAACTTCGACCTGCCGAACGAGCCGGAGACGTACGTCCACCGCATCGGTCGAACCGCTCGGGCCGGGGCCTCGGGCATCGCGGTCGCGTTTTGCGACAGCGAGGAGAAATCGTACCTGAACGCGATCCAGCGGCTCATCAAGCGTGAGATTCCGGTCAAGAAGGATCACCCGCAGTACCCGGCGTCGTCGCCGGTCGACGCACTGGTCAACGGCCACGGCCCGCGCCCGATGCGGAAAACGCGTGACGCGCAGCAGCGGCCCTCGCACGCCGCCTCGCATCGCTCGACCGCGACGCAGGAGAGTCGACCGTCGCATGCCCCGGCAAAGCGCGTCCCCCATGCCCCGGCAAAGCACTCTGCGCATGGCGCGGCAAAGCACTCTGCACACGCCCCGGCGAAGTCGTCTGCGCATTCAGCGCATCCGCAGGCGAAGCGCTCCGCTACGGCGCCGGCGCAACGCTCCTCGAACGCCCCGGCGGTGGGAGGGGGCGTGCGTCCCCAGCACCCGACGCGGCGCAGCGCCGCCCACCCACTGGCAGGCCGCGGCAAGCGATTTGGCCATGCGGGCAGCGGGCGGTAGCGCAAGTTCTTTGTGGGAATAGGTTTGTCAGCGCGACTGGTCTTAAAACCGGCCCGAGGACGGGCCGGCTCAATCGGAGGGGAGCCGGCCCGTCCTTGGGCCGGTTTTTTGCCCGACATTCGACCGTTGAATCGCCCCGCCCGCGCCCCCCGTTCTTGACACCCGGCGTTCGCCGCCGGGAAGATAAGCATCCAGCAATGAGCAAAGCGGTCATCCTGCAACACGTCGCCCACGAAGGGCCCGGGCGAATCATTCCGGTGTTCCGCGACTTCGGCATCCAAACCGAAGTCCGCAAGCTCTATCAAGGCGATGAAGTCCCCACCGATCTCGATGAGATTCGGGTGCTGATTATCCTCGGCGGGCCGATGGGCGTGAGCGACATTGGCGACCCGAAGTACCCGTTTCTCGCCAAGGAAGTTGAAACGCTCCAGCGCATTGTGGCCGCCGATCGGCCGGTGCTCGGGATTTGCCTGGGTGCCCAGTTGATCGCCCACGCCGGGGGGGCGAAGGTTTATCCGAACACGAAACCCGGAGCGACCCCGACCGACCCGCCGGTTCCCGCGCCGGAGATCGGCTGGGGGCCGGTGGCGTTTCCGTTTCCCGGCGGGACGGAGCCGATCGTGATGGGCATGATCGACGGCGTGCCGATGTTTCATTGGCACTTTGACACGTTCGATCTGCCCAAACTTCCAGGGCCCGCAACCCCGCCCCCGGCGCCCGGCCCGCCGCCACCGACGGGCAACTCGCTGCTCAGCTCAACGCGGGCGTGTAAGAACCAGGCGTTCCGCTTTAAGACCAAACTTTTCGGCTTTCAATATCACATTGAACTCGACCGTCCCGGCATTGAAGCGATGACGGCCGGCAACCGGGAAGAACTTCTCCGCGTGCACGGGGCTGATGGAGAACAAAAAATTCGACAGGACACCGAGCAAAACTACCCGCGCTACGCCCGCCTGGGCGACAAAATTCTGGGCAATTTCGTGCAGTTTTTGAAGGTGTATTAGGAAACGCTGAATGATGAACGATGAACGATGAAACAAGTGCTCGCGTGTCACTTTCATCATTCAGAGTTCAGAGTTCAGAGTTCAGTTTCATGGGTGTTTTCTGGAAAATCCTCGGTCGAGATACCTCCGGGCGGGTGGTCCGTCCGTGGGCGTTGTTCGGGCCGGTGATCGTGCTGATTGTGACGCTGCCGCTCTTGCGGCCGTTGCGGCACCCGGACCCGCGCGCCGTTTCGGACGAGGAACTCGCCCGTCTGGCCACGGTTCAGGCGATGGTCGAGCACAAGACCCTCGCGATCGACGGTTCGGACTTCGCCTCCACCCGGTTGAAAGTCCGCCGGGGCGGGCATTTTTACAGTGATCAGCCGCCGGTGATGTCGGCCCTGCTGGCGCCGTCGTACTGGGTCATGCGAAAGGCCGGGGTCGACTTTGCCGAGCGCCCGGACCTGGCGGCTTACCTGCTGACGATGCTCGGCGTTACCGTTCCGGTGGCGCTGTCGGCAGGGCTGATTTACCGAATGGGCCGGCTGTTCGAACTCAAACGCCCGTGGCGCGCGACCCTGGGCCTGGTCACCGTCCTGGCGAGCGGGCTGGTAAGCTACGCGACGGTCCTGAACTCACACGCCCCGGCGGCGGCACTGGTGTTGTGTGCCGCGGCGTGCCTGATTCATGTATCAATCACCAACAAACGCCTTCACGGATCCATCTGGCTCGCGGTGGCGGGATTGTGCGCCGCGTTGGCCGCGACAATCGATCCGCCGGCCGTCGTGTTCCTCATCCTTCTGCCCGCCGTAATCTTCGCACTCCGCTGGACATTCACACAGCGCTTCGGCGGGTTCGTAACGTATCTCGTCGGTGCGGCACTGCCGCTTGTCTTCCACGGCTACCTCAGCAGCGGCATCGAGGGCTACGGCTACCGCCTCCACGGACCGGCGGGCAACGATTCGCTGTTCTCATTCCTCAACCCGGACTCCCGGACCATTGGCCCGGCGTACGACTTGTACGCCTTCGCGGACGAAGAACCTCACACGACATGGGAACGCATCGAAGTGGGAACCACACGGCTCGCGTCGGCTTTGGTCGGCGGCCACGGGCTGCTGAGCCACTTTCCAATCGTCCTGCTCGGCCTGGCCGGCGTGTCGATGGTCATGCACCGCCACTGGCCTTGGGCGACGAAGATGCTCGCATCGGTGACGATCGCCGGGGCGGTGCTGCTGCTCGTGCTGTTCACCCTCCGCCGGGCAGACTGGCACGGGGCGATGTTCGCGTCGCGCTGGTTCGTTATGTTTGTGCCGCTGATCGTGTTCTGGACCGGCGCCTGGCTACGCCGCAAACACGGCAAGCCCGCGTGGGTTATTGCCGCGGTTTTGCTCGCGTTTAGCCTGGCGGTTTCGGTCGTCGGCGCCACCGGCCCCGTGCCCCGCGACGGGTTTGTCGCCGCCGACGGGTCCGAACGGTACACCGTGACGGGTGCGTTGCAGAACCTCTTTCACCGCCCGCACGACGGCCCCACCGACACCGTCCTCGCTGGCGGATAATCCGGCCCGAGCGATCCCGCGCGCGTCAATCGCCTTCACACGGTCCTCTCACATTCTTCTTCCAGTTTCAATTCGGCGTTAGCGCCCCCAAAGCGCGGGGGCCATAGCTTTCCCCTGCAACAGTCTGAGCAGGAGAATCATTATGGGGTCAGGTTATCGCTCGCGGGCGTTTACGCTCGTCGAGCTATTGGTTGTAGTTGGTGTTATTGCAGTGTTGATAGGCATTCTATTGCCGGCGCTGTCGTCGGCGCGGGAGTCGGCCAACCGCGCCAAGTGCATGAGCAACTTCCGACAGTGGGGAATCGCGTACCACATGTACGCCAACGAGAACAAGGGCTGGATCCCGAACGACGGGGAGGACGGCGACATTGCGGGCAACCCGATCGGACAGTGGGACGACCGGCCCGACCCGGCCGTGCCGCAAAAGCTGCCGCCGATGTGGTTTAACGTGCTGCCGCCGTACGTTGACGCCAAGCCGTATAACGAGATGCAACTGGCCCATCTTGCCGGCGGCCCGGCGCTGCCGGTAGACGGCGAGAACAGCCTGTTCGTCTGTCCCACGGCGACTACCGCGGCCCCGGCGCCCGGCGACGCGGCGGGGGCGGTCGACAACGGCTACTTCCTGGTCTACGGTTCCGTAGGCGCCGCCGTCGAGCGGCGG
>JBKJRK010000119.1:0-3848 GCA_046593135.1 Tepidisphaeraceae bacterium
TTTGATCAGAACGCGTTTGAGATGCTGTCCGGCCCCGCGGCGCGGAAGGCGTTCGACCTCAGCAGCGAGGACAACGCGACGCGCGACCTGTACGGTTGGACGACCTGGGGCCAAAGTGCTCTGCTCGCCCGCCGGCTTGTCGAGGCGGGGTCGACATTTGTCACGGTTCACATGGGCGGGTGGGACCACCACTGGGGTTTGCAGCAGGGAATGGAGAATCATCTCCCAATGCTCGACATGACGATCTCCGCGTTGTTCACCGACCTGACGCAACGCGGACTGTATGAAAAAGTCCTGGTCGTCGTGTGCGGCGAATTCAGCCGGACTCCGCGCATGAACGACGGCGGCAACGGCGGCGCCCCGCGCAGCATGGGCACGCCCGGCCGCGACCACTGGGGAAACGCCATGTTCTGCCTCCTCGGCGGCGGGGGGGTAAAAGGCGGACAAGTCATCGGGTCCACCGACGCCCGCGGCGAGCAAGTCAAGGACCGCCCCTTAACACCAAACGACATCCACCAAACGATTTACCACGTGCTCGGCGTCGACCCCTCCACGCAATTCCTTGACCACTCCGGGCGTCCCCATCCCATCACCGACGGGGGAGAACCAATCCGCGAATTGATCTAAACCGTGTACTGACAAGCACCAGAATGAATCGCGTCGGATACGCCCGACATCTTCTGATGTCTCGGGAACCTGCCCTACGCCGGTGGAGCCGGGTCGTCCTCGACCCGGTTTTCAGAAATATCGAGAACAATCAACGTTGAAACTGAGTCTCAATACGATATAGTGAAGACGTGCGAATGGAGCGACCACTCATGCAGAACAAGGCTTGCGGCTTTACAACGTGTGCCCATTGCGATTCGCCTGAAGTCTGCACCCTCAATAAGCTTGGCATCGGCTGCCGCGGCAGCGTCTTTGCCGTGGGCGGCGACATTGAACTGAAGCGTCGGCTGTTGGAGATGGGGTTCTGCAACGGCGCGAGCGTTGAAGTCATCCGCCGGGCGCCGCTCGGCGATCCGATCGAATTCCGCCTCCGCGGCTACCACCTGTCCCTCCGCGACGAACAAGCCCGACACGTTCATATCGTGCCGGCGTAACGAACCTACGTGATAAGTGAAGAGTGATGCGTGAAAACGGCTTTTCCGTTTCACGCATCACTCCTCACTCATCACGAACGCTATGTCTTCCCGCAGTCCTAACTCCGTTGAATCCGCGACGCCGGCCGTTCAGGGCAAGACCCTGACCATCGCCTTGGCGGGCAACCCCAACAGCGGCAAGACCACACTCTTTAACGCCCTCACCGGCCTGCGGCAGAAGGTCGCCAACTACCCCGGCGTCACCGTCGAAAAAAAGACCGGCCGGTGTCAGTTGCCGGACGGCGCCTGGGCCGATGTCGTCGATCTGCCGGGCACCTACAGCCTCGTGAGTCGTTCGCCGGACGAGCAGATCGCGATGGAAGTTCTGCGCGGGCTGCGGTCGGACGTCGCAGTGCCGGACGTCGTGATCGTCGTCGTCGACGCCAGCAATTTGCAGCGCAACTTGTACCTCGTCAGCCAGCTTATTGAACTGGGCCGGCCGATGGTCGTTGCGCTCAACATGACCGACGTCGCCGAGCGACGCGGGCTTCGCGTCTCCGCCGAAACGCTCGAAAAAGAACTGGGCGTTCCAGTCGTGCCGGTCGTTGGGCACAAGCGGCGGGGCGTTGATGCTTTGAAAGCCGCCGTCCGTCGTGCCGCGGTGGCGCCGATGCCGGCGTGGCCATTGCCGGACGCGGTGCGCGAAGAATTGACTCTCGTAGGCGGCGGGCTGGCGATCCTGCATTCTGATGTAGGGGCGAACCTTGTGTTCGCCCATCCACCCCCCCCAGGGCGGGACGGGCGAACACAAGGTTCGCCCCTACACACCTATCAAGCCATCGCCGAGCGTTTGCTGATCGGCGACCGTTCGGCGGACATGGCGAAGATCGCCGACCGCGAGCCGGTCGCGTCGTTGCTCCGGGATGCGACGAGCCGCCTGCAGAGCCTTGGCATCGACCCGATGCAGGCCGACGTCGAGGCGCATTACCTTTGGATCGAAAGCGTCGCCGGCCGGGCGAGCAGCGTCGGGCCGGTGCCGGAGGATCCCGCGACGATCTTCGTCGCGGGCAAGCCCCTGGATTACGCCACGCCGCAGAAGAAGCATTTCACGCAGAAACTCGACGCGATCCTGATCCACAAGTTCTGGGGCCTGCTCGTTTTCGCCGCGGTGATGGCGGCGCTGTTCGTCGCCGTCTTCTGGGCGGCGGCCCCGCTGATGGACGCGATGGAAGGCGCCGTCACGTGGCTCGGCGCCAACACCGCCGGTCGAATGGGCGAAGGCCCGATCCGCGACCTGCTCCTCGACGGCGTGTTCGCTGGCGTCGGCGCGGTCGTCGTGTTCGTCCCGCAGATCGCGATGCTTTTTCTCTTCCTCGCCGTCCTCGAAGACAGCGGCTACCTCGCCCGGGCCGCGTTTTTGATGGACAAGCTGCTCAGCAAGGTCGGCCTGCACGGCAAAAGCTTCATTCCGTTGCTCAGTAGCTTCGCCTGCGCCATCCCCGGCATTATGGCCGCCCGCACGATCGAGAACCGCAAGGACCGCCTGGCGACAATCTTCGTCGCCCCATTCATGAGCTGCTCGGCGCGACTGCCTGTCTATTTCCTGCTCATCGGCCTGTTCTTCGCCCAGTATTCCGCCCTCGTGCAAGGCGGGATCATGTTCGCTCTCTACGCGTTGGGCGTCGTCGCTGCTGGATTGACCGCATGGTGCTTCAAGCGCTCGTTCCTCAAAGGCCCGACGCCGGCGTTCATCCTCGAACTGCCGACGTACAAGCTGCCGCAACTGTCACAGATCGCGCGGCAGGTCTGGACGAACACCGCCAAGTTCGTCACGAAAGCCGGGACGACGATTTTCTTCCTGAGCGTGATTCTTTGGGCGATGACGTATTACCCTCGGCTGCCGGAGGTAAAAACCCAGGCGGCAGCCCAGCCTTTTGACGCGCAGATCGCGCTGCTGCAGCCTCTTGTTCCACAGCATGAACTAGACTTCCAACAGGCTTCGCCGGAACTCTCCGCGGCTGACGCGCTTATCGCCGACCACAAGTCAGCCAAGGGCAATGCGGGCCATCGCTTGGAGTTGCTGAAGGGGACGATCGAAGACCTCGAAAGTGCTCGAAATCAGACGATCGCTTCCGAACAACTCCGCCACAGCTTCGCCGGCCGCTTCGGGCACATGGTCGAGCCGCTCATCCGGCCGATGGGTTTTGACTGGAAAATGGGCGTCGGCTTGGTCGGCGCGTTCGCGGCCCGCGAGGTGTTCGTTAGCACGATGGCGATCGTCTACAACGCCGGCAGCGAGGACGACACCGGGAGTCTGGAAGACGCGATGCGCGCCGACAAGCGTGACGACGGCACGCCGGTCTGGACGCCGCTGGTGGCGGTGAGCCTTTTGATCTGGTTCGTGCTGGCGATGCAGTGCATCAGCACCCTTGCGATCGTCCGCCGGGAGACCGGCGGGTGGCGTTGGCCGGTCGCCATGCTGCTGTACATGAACGGCCTCGCGTATGTGCTCTGCCTGATCGTTTATCAGGTCGGCAGAGTGTTGATGGCGTAGAACCAGGATGCAACGTGGCGCGGGCGTCTCGCCCGCGCTGACGCAGAAAAGACGCGGGCGAGACGCCCGCGCCACGAAAAAATGCCCCTCTGGACGCAACATCTTCTCGTCCTTGCATTGGTCGCGGTCGCCCTGTTCGTGGTGATCCGCCAGGCGGTGGGAACCCTCCGGATGAAGCACGGGAAAATCGGGTCGTGTTGCGCGAAAGGTTGTAA
>JBKJRK010000337.1:0-5701 GCA_046593135.1 Tepidisphaeraceae bacterium
ACGACAGGGTCGGGGCCGACAGTCAGCCGCCGCATGATGCCGTCGACTTTTTTCGCGCCCGCCGTCAGGGTGACTTTCAGCCCCCGGCGTTTGCACTTCACGAGGGTGCCGTCGGGAAGCTTGGCGTTCATCGGCTTGATGTAGGCGTCAATGTAATGCACGCCGACACCCGACTTGTCCTCCGTCTTCGGAGGAAGCTTCTCGGCGGCGGCTTGGTTCACGTCACAGAGTTTCGTTTTCATAGTCTTCTTTCAGGAATAGAGATTGTTGATCGTAGAATGTGGATTGTTGAAACCGCTCATCTCCAATCAGCAGTATTCAACCATCAACACTCAACTATCAACATTCAACCCTTTGCCAAGTAAGCGTCAATTGCCCCGCGGAACGCGCGGATATGGTCCGGCGTGCTGCCGCAGCACCCGCCGACGATGTTCGCGCCCGTCGCCAACAGCGGCGCGACGCCCTTTACCATTTCTTCGGGCGTTTCGTCGTAAACAACCTTCATGTTCACCAGCTTGGGCTGGCCGGCGTTCGGCTGGGCCATGACGGGGAGATCGGTCGCGCTCTTATACCGCTCGACCGCTTCGCGGGCACGACCCATGTCCATCCGCGTGCCGCAATTGAGGGCGACGACGTCGGCGCCGTTTTCCTGCATGAATTCCGCAGCCCGCTCGGGCTCTACGCCCATCATGGTGCGGAAGGTCGAGCCGTCCAGCGTCACGTCGTACGCCAGCGACCCGATGACGCACGCCGCCCCGGCTTCCTTGGCGGCTTCGATGCCGAGGAGCAATTCTTCGAGCGAGGTCTGGGTCTCAATGATGATCGCGTCGGCGCCGCCGTCGACGAGTGCCTTGGCCTGCTCGGTGAATGCGTCGCGTACCTGTTGTTCGGTGAATTCGCCGTACGGCTCCATCAGCCCGCCGAACGGGCCGATGTCGCCGATGACGTACCCGTCGTGGCCCGCCGCCGCGAACGCCTGGCGGACGATCTCAACGGCGGCCTTGTTGATTGCCGTGACGTCGTCGGGGTGGCCGTGGCGGTTCAGCATGATGCGCGTCCCGCCGAACGTGTTGGTCAGGATGCAATCCGACCCCGCCTCCGCGTAGCGGCGCTGAATCCCCAGCACCTTCTCCGGGTGCGTGAGGTTCCACGCCTCGCCGCAGTTGCCCTGCTCCAGCCCCGCAATCATGAGCTGCGTGCCCATCGCGCCGTCGCCGAGCAGGGGGCGTTGCCGAATAGATTCCAGGAGAGACTGCTTCATAACTTATCAATCCTTGCAACGCGCTTCAGCCGACATGCGAGATCGTACGCGGAACCAACCGGTCAAGAGCCGCAATCATCTCCGGCACGAGTGGCACGAGGTCTTCCATGGCATTTGAAGGCGCTGACAAAATCACGACAGCGACAGGCAGCAACGTCGGATTTTGCTGGTGAGCGAAGCCTCCGTCCATCGTCAACAGCACGTCGAATCCTTCTTCCTTTGCCGCTGCCAAGAGCGACCCGTTACGAAGGCTGTCCCAACGCTTAAAGCGAACCGTGGAAACGTCGTGCCCTTTTAGCAACCTTCGAAGGGCGTGCGGAAGGTTTTCGTCAAGGAGGACCTTCATGCCGACGTCAACGCCTGCCGTTCGTTCAACAACCGGCCGGCGTAGTCAAGCACCTGCTTGGCGCGCTCGGGATCTACTGACGGGAACTGCTCCAGAAAATATTCGAGGGAATAACCTCGTGCGAGCCAATCGAACAGCGATTTCACCGGTACTCGAGTTCCGGTGAAGCACGGCGTTCCGTGCATGATTTCGGGATCGACGTTAATCGCGTTGGTAGTCATCCAAGATAGTTTAGCCTCAACTTTAAGCCCGCGACACTGCCCGCCGGCGTCGGCTGTCAAGCCGTGACCGTGGCGGGGGCGTCTCGTGATTGCTCCTCCCCCTGCACCAAAGCGTAATGAATCGTTTCCAGGACAAGGCCCCACTTATGCTTTCGGCTTTTCGGCTCGCAGTAGCAGCCGGCGCCGGCGGCGGGGCGGTCCCAGGAGAGCACGTCGTTGAGCGGCTGGCCGAGCAGCGGGCGCTCGTGGTCGATGGCGACCATGAGATGCTCGGCGTTGCTCATGTAGCGGCACATGAAGCGGTGGCCTTCGTCGCCGGGGGCGGGGCCGCAGTGGAGCTGCCGGAGCGGGTAGCCTTCCTCGCGCGGGCCGAGGCGGACCTTGTAGTCGAACAGGATTGTCCGGCCGGTGTTGCTGCACGTCGTGCCTTCGTAGCGGAAAAAGGCGTCGATCGTGCCGTCGGCGTGGTATTCGAGCTTGAGCCGTTCCGAAGCCCAGCGGCGCAGCGCGCGGGCGTTGACCACGTATTTCGCGTCGCGCTGCAATGCCGAAACGTGCACATCGACCGGCTCGGACTCCGGAATACTCAGACGCACGGCCGGCGGCGCCAATTCACTCGGCGTCAGCACCGTAGCGCGACGGTACGACACCCGCCGGTACTGGCACGAGCCGAACGAACAATTCTCACAGGGTACCAGATCGGTAAGCCGGCGGACGCGGTCGACGTGACGCGTCAGTCCGAACAACGCCAGCAGCGATTTCTTCGGCTTCAACATCCCCGAGTCGAGCACTTCGATCGGCGACGGCCACGATTGGCGCGACGTCCGGCGGAGCAGCTCGAGCAGCGAGCGCTGCTGCGAAATGTCCCACTCGGGATACCCCGGACTGTAATGCGGCAGCACGGCCTGGCGGTGCCCGTCGGCCCAACTGCACAGCCGCGCGCCGACGCCGGTCACCAGATGCTCGACGACCGCGGAGCCGTAGATTTCGAGGAAAAAGTACTCGTCCGGCTTGCCTTCGCGCCACAGTCGCTGCGCCTCGGCCTCGAGTTCAGGGCCGGCGCCGACCGCCACGAGAATCGCGCCGTCGGCGGCGGCGTCGGAGAACATTTTGTGAAGCCGTTTGCTTTGAAAGGCGACGTCATTGATCACGACGCCGTCGCCGCTGATCGCCGCCGAATCGGCCAGTCGGGCGTACACCCAGGGCCGGCCGTGCGCCGCGTACCACGCGCGGGCCCAATCGACGAGCTCCCGCGCGCGGTCTTCGATCAGCGCGTGCGGCGGATATCCGAGCAGCCGCTTGTACTCGGCTGGCTGGACGTTGATGTCGGGCAGCGTGTCGGCTAGCTCGATCATTCGACCACCTGCGGCAACTGAGTTTCGACCGGAGGCGTTTCGACGGGCTTGAACTGGCATCCCTCGACGAAGAAATCGAAGAACTGCGGGTGCGTCTCCAGCCGGCAGTGCTCGACGCGTCGAACGAGCTGCTCGAGCTCCGCCCGCTTGGTTTTGGAGAGCAGGGCGATGCACGCGCCTTCGATGGCGGCGTTGCCGACCTGCGCGACCTTGCCGTCGGAGATGTTCGGAATCAGCCCGATCCGGCGCGACGCCGCGACCTTCAGATGTCGTCCGAACCCGCCGGCGAGGTAAAACACTTCGATGTCGTCGAAGTTGATGCCGTAATTGTTGGAAATCACCTGCAACCCGGCCACGTTGGCGCCCTTGGCCTGCGCGAGTTCGTTGACGTCGCCTTCGAGGAAGAAGATGTCGTTGGCTTCGTCGAGGACGATGCGGTCCGACCCGGCGTCGAACCGGCCGAGTTCGTTCATGCGGTCGGTGCGGAGCAGCTCGCTCATGAGGTCGACGAGTCCGGAGCCGCAGATGCCTTCCGGCTTGCCGCCGCCGATCACGCCAAGGCGGAAGGCGCCGGTGGCGTCGTCGAGGGCGACGTCTTCGATTGCGCCGTCGAGTCCGGGCATGCCGCAGGCGATCGCGCCGCCTTCAAACGCCGGCCCGGCAGGGCACGAAGCGGCGAGGATTTTGTGGCGATTGCCGAGAATCAGTTCCGTATTGGTGCCGATGTCCATGACACAGACGATGCGGTCTTCGCTCGCCAGATCAACCGCCAACATGCACGCCGCTGCGTCCGCGCCGACGTGGCCGCTGATGATCGGCGCGCCGTACACGCGGGCCTTGGGGTGAATCGGCAGAAGGCTTTGCTTGCCGGTTTGCGTGAGGCTCGTCGTCGTGCGCTTCCCTTCTTCCAATTCGATCTCGGTGATCGACTGGTAGGGGTTCTGGCCGATCGAGTAGACGTTTTGCCGGAAAAACAGGTCACGCATCGTCGAGTTGCCGACGACGACCAGTTCGTAGATCGAGTGCGGGTCGACGGGAAACGCTTCGATGGCGTGAGACAGGTACCCCGCGACCGTGCGCATGAGCAGCCGGCCGGGGTTTTCGGTGTCGTAGTGGATGCGCGACATCACGTCCGACCCGCCGAACCGCTGAGGGTTCTCGAACGACGCGTCGGCGACCATCTCCCCGGTTTCGAGGTCGAGCAGGCGGACGACGATGGTCGTCGTGCCGAGGTCCATCGCGAGGCCGTAAATCGGCCCGTCGGTGCGGTCGACCTCGACGCCGTCGATCAGGACGCGGTCGCCGTCACGCGTGACGGCGGGGTCGAGCTTGAACGTTTCCTTCGTCGCGGGCAGGCCGAGGGAGCCCCGCTCGATGCGCATCTGGCCGCGGCGCATCGTATGACATTTCACCTCGCCGGCTTCGGCGACGACGTTGCACTGGCAGGACAGGCGAAAGTTGCCCTTGAGGTGCTGCTCGTGCTCGCCGCGGGGGGAAAGAAGGTCGAGCCCTTCGCTGATCTCGACGATGCACTCTTTGCACTTGCCGTTTTTCTGACACGACGTGGGCACCTGCACGCCGAGCAAGTCGGCGTAGTCGAAGACCGACGGACCACCCGCGGACGCGGGGGTCGTCTGTCCGTTGATGGTCAACGTAACGGGCATTTTCTGTAGCACGGGCTACCAGTCCGTGATTTTTCCTCGCAAGACACGGGCTGGTAGCCCGTGCCACATCACCAGCTCACTTTTGCTTCCAACTCCGCCTTCAGCGCGTCGGCGACGTCCTTGGCCGAGCCGTCGCGCTGTTGTTCGTCGCTCCATTTCCACTGGGCAATGTACGCGTCCGAATTCTGGAACCCACGCTCGGCGGCAAGGGAGTCGATCCGCTCGGCGAACTTGCCCGGCAGCTCGACACTCACCTCGTTGCCGGCGTCGTCTTCGACCTTGAATTGCGAGGGAATTTCCTGCCAGTACAAAACCTTGTAGGTCGAAACCTTGCCGGGGCGTCCGGTGTCGACGTTGCCGTTCGACGCCGCGACCGGGGCGGCCGCGGGCGCGGCGGGGGCCGCTTCGCCTTTGGCGAAACGCATGAACAGGTCGACGGCCGAGGAGGCGTTTTGCCCGTAGCCGTCGGCGCCGATCTCGTCGGCGAACATCTGGCTGATCGGCGCGCCGCCGATCGCCATCTTGATGTTCCCGCGACCGGCCGCTTCGAACCCGTCGATCACCGTCTTCATATATGTCATCGTCGTCGTGAGCAGCGCACTCATGCCGATAATGTTCGGATTGTATTTATCAGTCGCGGCCATGAACTTCTCGACGCTCTGGTCGACGCCGATGTCGTGGACCTCGAAGCCGGCGCCCTCGGCCATCATGCACACGAGGTTCTTGCCGATGTCGTGGAGGTCACCGCGTACAGTGCCCATGAGCAGCGTGCCCACGCGATTCGCCTCATTCTCGCGCGCGCTCAGCAACGGCTTGAGCACAGCCATGCCCGCTTTCATCGCCCGCGCCGCGAT
>JBKJRK010000393.1:0-2528 GCA_046593135.1 Tepidisphaeraceae bacterium
GTTGTGCGGTCGTCGCGTACACTTGGTTAGTCGAACGCGATCCCGGCCAAACCACCGCTGTAATGCAAGGCTCGTCTGGCGAGGTCTGGAGAGTGGCCGCGAGGACAAAAAACGGGACAAGGAGGCTCAGTCTCAACCCTCACCTGGTGCTGAGGACAAAAAACGGGACAGGTGACCTGTCCCGTTTTCAGATCCTGTCCCGTTTCAGATCCTCGTTTTCAGATCCCAGACATCTTAGATTGTTCGGCCGTTGCAGTTCCCCACCCCTTTGAATTCCCGAATGGGTCATGGATGATGAAGGAGGAGGACTGAAGGGAAGTGGCTCGGGCGTGGCGGGATTTCGCCTGTATTATGGAAATTATCAACCAATTGCTCGATTACCTGTTACGGTGGGGATGGTCGACGAAGCAATACATCACAGGACTGAGCAAATCATGGGGCAAATCATTGCGGTCACGCGGAACCTCTGCATCGCACGAATGCGCCTCGCACACGGGGCGGCCAGGCCGATCGTGCAGGCCCTCGAGGGCAGGCGGCTGCTCAGTGTGAGCGGGGCCGACCTTGTCGGCCCGGAAACGCCCGGCAACACATACAGTTATCAGATCGTTGAGTCCGGCGAGTTCCAGCATACAGTGATCGTCGGGCCGGCCACGTTTAACGGACATGCCGTGGTCGAGCGCCACGATTTTACCTCGACGTCCAGTAACGTGCCGCAGTCGCCCCCCGTGAAGAACTTCAACGCGTTCAACGACAGCGGCCAGTACATCCACTACGGATCGTCCAGCACGGAGGAAAACGGAGACGCGACGGTTATCACCGTCGCGTCGGGGAACGTGCTGGTTCCCGGGCAGCTCGTAGCTGGACAGACCTATTCGTTCAACTGGGCGCCCGACACCATCACCACCGGCGGCGTGACCATTGTCGACACCGCGATCAGGACCCAGAGCGTTACGTTGCCGTCGGAGACGCTGCAGTCGGTCACCGTGCCGGCCGGCACGTTTCAAGCGTACCTGTTCAACAGCACCACGGTGGTTGAGTCTTCGATCATTGATCTCACCGTAACCATCACAGGGCAGCAGTGGGTCGCGCCGGGCATCGGGCTCGTCAAGTACACCAGCCAAACCGACGCCAGCCCCGGTATCGAGACGCGCGAACTTATCTCGTACGACTTGGCCGGGACAGAGCCGACGCCGACACCCGACCCCACGCCCGACCCCATGGGATCGGCTGCGACCCAGCTCAAGATCGACGCGGGCATCGTGGCCATCACGGCAGCCAAGGCCAATATCAAGAGCGTGAGCGCCGCGAACAAGCTCGCGGCCGCCGCCGAGAAGGGCGTCGACTTGGCCGCCATCGCGGTCGTGAAGGCGCAGATCAAGGCCGACAAGGGCAACCCCGCGGCGCTGGCAACGGACAAGGCCAATCTCGCCGCCGCGACCTCCACGTTCAAGGCACATCTTGCGGCCGCCAAGGCCAAAGCAAAGGCGGACAACGCCGCCATCATCGCGCAGATCAAGGGACTCACCGCTCAATTGAAGGCCGACAAGCAGCAGCTCAAGCTCGACAAGAAGGCTGAGCTGTAACAGAACGGGCGGGATTCGATGGCGAGCAGTCGTACTCTTTACCAATCCTGTCTGCGGAGGACAAAAACGGGACGGGTCACCTGTCCCGTTTTGAATCTCTGTCCCGTTTTGAATCTCCGATCGGCTATGGCGACATGTACCCCATCACCGTGCCCGGCAAGTGTTTGGCTGGAGTGATCGCCGTGTTGGGGATTGGAATGTTCGCCTTACCGACCAGTATTCTAGGCAGTGCGTTCCTTGAGGACGTTCAGAGCCGTCGTCAACCCGCCACGTCCAAACGGTGCCCACATTGCGGCGAAATCCTCGACGCACAGGGCGAAGCACGCCTTTCGTAACTTCTCCTTCGTCCAGTGCGACTCAAAAAGGAACGCGGGCAAAAGAAAGCCCACCGTTGGAAGGTGGGCTTCGTATGGTCGCGGGTTTTGGAGCGTCAACACAACTACTTGTTCAACTCCGGCGTGGGCTCGGGGGCTGGTTCGGCCGGCGCGGGTTCAGTAGACGGTGCCCCAGACGCCGGTTCGGAGGGCGCGGCCTCGGCGGGCGCTGAGTCGGCGGGAACTGGCGCGGGCTCGGCGGGCGCGGCTTCAACAGGGGCGGGCTCCGCTGGTGCCGGGGCCGGTTCGACTGGCGCGGCCGACGGGTCGGCGTTTTCGGGGACGGGCGTTGGAGCCGGTTCGGGTTCGATCGCTTGGGGCACCGCATCAGGGACGGGCTCAATCACCTCCGGCGCGGGTTCGGGAATTTCAGGGGCGGGGATCGGCGTGGGCTCGATCGCCTGGGGCGCGGGTTCGGGGATTGATTCGGGGACTGGGGTAATCGCGGGTTCGGGGGCGACGACGGCGGGAGCCGGCTCGACTTGCTCGGGCGCGGGAGCCGGCTCAAGTGGCGCTGCCGTGGGCGTTTCCGTTTCCGTTGGGTCCGGCGTGGGGGCTTCGGGGGAAAGTG
>JBKJRK010000564.1:0-4172 GCA_046593135.1 Tepidisphaeraceae bacterium
TCACTCGGTTTTTCCGCGTCGACGTATTCGATTGATGAAGACGCCGGGGCCGGCTACCTGCTGGACGAGCTGACGAGTGGACGGCTCTATGCCGAGAAGCTCACCCGCCTGACCGACACCGCCGGCGTCGGCAACAGCGGGGCGAACCTCGTCGCCAACGTCACCGTCCGCGGTCAGGACCTGTTCGTCGCAAGCCCCGAACTGGATGCTCTCGACTTGGTAACGAACGGAGCGAGCGAGAGTGTGATCGCGCTGTAGCGGTCAAAACGACCACGCGTGCCCGCGGCGCCGCTGGGGAGTCGAATTTGGGGGAGCGAAACGGGAAGCAGGGGCAAGGTCTATTTTTTCCAGCACGGCCCCACCGCCCCGGAGTCACGGCAGATTCGACTCCAACCCGCTCCAAAATTGCCGTTTCTTCGACGAAAAGCCCTGACGAGCCACGTTGGGGCTTTTTTGCGCGCTCCCAACCGAGCGCGTGTATGCTGAAATGTAGGGTATCCGGTAGGTTGAAAACAGGCTACGGACAACTTGAGCTGTGTCTCGTGGTGTAATGGAGAGCTGAGTCCATGTCCCGCCGCACAATTCGTCCTCTAGGGTTTGTTACAGAGCCGCTGGAAGTCCGCGTCCTCTTGGCCGGCGTTCCCATTGCCACGGGTGTTCCCGCGCACAGCAGCCTTCCGGGAGCGCCCGCGTATCTCTATCTCGACTTCGACGGAACCAACCAGTTTCACGGGTCCACGCCGCCCGAAGACGAGTCCTACGACCTCGACGGCGATCCGACGACGTTCAGCCCGTTCGAGCAGCAGGTCATGGCGGAAGTCTGGTCCCACGTCGCCGATGCCTTTTCTCCGTTCAATCTCAACGTGACGACCGTGGACCCGGGGCCCGCCGATAACGTTGCCGGCAAAACGTTGAACATCCTGATCGGCGGTCCGCAGCCCGGCTCCACCGGAGGCGGCGCGTTCCAAGGCAGCTTCATCACTCCGGGGCTCAACTGGGCCTTTGTCTACAGCGGCCAGCCCGCCGCCACCGCCGAGATCGCCATCCATGAAGCGGGTCATAGCTTCAACCTCGGTCACCAAGCCAGCTTTGACGCGGCGGGCAACATCGTCGCGGAGTACCGTTTTGAATCCGGCCCCGTCGGCCCGATCATGGGCGCCGGCGCCATCGGGCGCAACCTTTGGTCGGACGGGCCCGTCAACCAGTTCCCCAAGCGGCAGCAGGACGATATGGCGATCATCGCCGGCACGCGGAACGGCTTCGGCTACCGGCCCGACGACCACGGCGACACCGCTGCAACCGCGACCTCCGTGCCGATCGCAAGCGGCTCCGGCGTCGTCAGCGGCGTGCTCCACTATCACACCGAGCAGGACTGGTTTACTTTCAACTGGCCCGGCGGCCCGCTCTCGATCACCGCCGAGGGCGCCCCGCACGGGCCGCTGTTTCTCTCCACGCTTCAGTTGTCCAACTCATCCGGCGCCGTGCTCGCGACGGCCGTCGGGGAGCAGACGTGGAAGATGATCCGCTCCAACCTCGACCCGGGCACATACCGCCTCCGCGTCACCTCGACCCCGTACACCGACAGCCTCGGAACACGCGCGTACGGCAACGTCGGCCAATACACGCTGCGGATCAAGGCCGGCGCGCTCGCCGAAGCGCAGGTGCCGTATTTTTTGCAGCCGTTCTCCGTCACCAACACCGGTCCGACGACAATCGAAGCCGAAGACTTTGACCGCGGCGGGGAGGGCGTTTCGTACCAGACGCTCCTCAACGGCTACCAGCAGACTCCGCACCGCGGCAACGAGGGCGTGTTGATCTACGGCGTGCCCTCGGAGGGCGGGTACGTTGTCGGCGGCGGGGGGCTCTTCGAGGGCGACTGGATCGAATACTCGATCGACGTCCAGCAGGCCGGGGCGTATGACCTGGCCGCCCGGCTGGCGAGCACGGAGCCGGGCGGACGCGTGCATGTTGAGATCGACGGCGTCGCGGTGAGCGGTTCCGTCGCCGTCCCGGTCGCATGGCAAACAACCCCGCTCTCGCGCGTCAACCTGACGAGCGGCCCGCACGTACTGCGGTTCGTCTCCGACGCTAATACGGCTGGCGGTTACCCGACAGGAGATGTCAACTGGCTGCGCTTCACGCCCGCGCCGCCGCCCGGCACGCAAACGCCATTTAACGACACTCCCTTCTCCGTCACGCGGACCGGCCCGACCACGATCCAGGCCGAAGACTTCGACCGCGGCGGCGAAGGCGTTGCGTATCACGACCTCACCGCCGCCAACACCGGCGGCGCCTACCGACCCACTGAAGGCGTCGACATCAAATCAACCCCCGACAGCGGCGGCGGGTTCCGCCTGAGCGATGCGGCGGCAGGGGAATGGCTCGAATACGCAATCAATGTTTCGACGACGGGCGCGTATCGCCTCGAGTTCCGCGCAGGCGCCAGCGCCGCGGGCGGGGCGTTCCACGCCGAAGTCGGGGGCGTCAATGTCACGGGCCAGCTCGTCGTGCCGAACACCGGCTCGTACGACACGATGCAGACGATCCTCTCGCCGACGGTGCAACTCACCGCCGGCGTTCACGTACTGCGATTGTCGCTCGACGCGAACACGAGCACGGGTGCCGTCGGCGGGTTCAACTGGCTCCGCGTCGCGCCTGTCAATGAATCGACGCCCGTGATGCTCCGCGCCACCGCCGCCGCCTATGTTCGAGACGGGTCGTACGCCGGACAGAATTTCGGAACGTCCACCGAGTTGCAACTCAAGAAGAGCGGAGCCGGTTCCAACCGCGAGATTTACCTGAAGTTCGACGTCGGCGCAATTTCGTCCGTTTCGGCCGCGAAGCTTCGCTTGTTCGGCCGCATTGACTCATCGACCGAGCAGCCGAGCGTCGCCGTGTACGGCTCGTCGAACACGAGCTGGAGCGAGACGGGCGTTAACTGGAACAACCGCCCGGCGGCGGGCGCAGCCGCGCTGGCGACGGCGACCGTCGCGACCAGCATAGCGAAGTGGTACGAGTGGGACGTCACAAGCTTCCTCCAGGCGCAAAAGGCGGCGGGGGCGACATCCGTCACGCTGGTCGTGCGGTCCCTCACGACCACGACGCCACATATGATCTTCTCAAGTGACGAGGCCGCGGCAAATCGCCCGGAGTTGCTCGTCACGCCCTCCGGCACACCGCCGCCGCCCCAGCAGGCGATCGTCGTATCGACGAACCAACTGGCGGTCGCCGAAGGCGGCACCGCCTCGTTCACCGTTGCCCTCGCGGCCCAGCCGACCTCGAACGTCACCGTCTCCATCGGCAAACTCGGCGGCGTCCCCAATGACGCGGACCTCGCCACGGGGACCGGCTCGCTAACGTTCACCCCGAGCAACTGGAACGTGCCGCAGTCGGTCGTCGTCGCCGCGGCCCAAGACGCCGACTCCGTTAACGGAACGGCGACGTTTAACGTCTCGGCTGCGGGGCTTACGTCGAAGACGGTCGGGGCGTCCGAGGTGGATGACGACACGACTACCGCGCCAATCACCCTCCGCGCCGCCGCCGACGCCCACGTCCGTGACGGGTCGTATGCGGCACAGAATTTTGGCGCATCGACTGAACTTCAACTCAAGAAGAGTGCCGCAGGGTCCAACCGCGAGATTTTCCTGAAGTTCGACCTGAGCACGCTCACCACCGTGAGCAGCGCGAAGCTGCGCCTCTTCGGCCGCATCGATTCCGCGAGCGAGCAGCCGAGTGTCGGGGTGTTCTCTGCCTCGGGCACCAGTTGGACCGAAGCCGGCCTGACGTGGAACAACCGCCCGCCCGCCGGCACGACGGCGCTGGCGACGACGACCGTCGCGACGAGCACACAGAAATGGTACGAGTGGGACGTAACGAGCTACCTGCAAGCCCAGAAGGCGGCGGGGGCGACGTTCGTCACGCTGGTCCTGCGGTCGCTCACGACCACGACCCCTCACATGATCTTCTCCAGCGACGAAGCAACCGGGAACAGGCCGGAACTGGTGGTCACCTAGAGCGATCGCATGCGAGCCTGAGAAGTTCGTCCTCCCTCGCCCGGTACTCCGGGAGAGGGCAGGGGTGGAAAACTATGTACCGCGAACCTCGCGGGGCGAGTTGACGAGCTCGGGTGGATCGCGATCCACTTGGCTCAAGGACGTGGCCGGCGGTGACCG
>JBKJRK010000619.1:0-5672 GCA_046593135.1 Tepidisphaeraceae bacterium
CAGAGCCAACAACACATTGGACACCGGCCCGGCTACGGCGACGAGGGCCTCGGCGTAGCGGCCGCGCAGACGGCTCGGGTTGATCGGCATTGCACCCCACGCAATCCCTGCCAGCAGGAGAGTGATTGCCGAGAAGACGCCCATGTGCACCGCCGGGTTAAGGGTCATGTGGCCTTCGTCGATCGGCGTGCGGTCGCCGTGCCAGATGGCAACCACGCCGTGCGCCAGTTCGTGAATGCAGATGCTGACGACGATGCAGATGACCATGGCGAAAAAGAATGCCGGGTCTTTTTGCAGATACTGAATGAACATGCGGCCCGGATCATACTGGAAGTTGAGCCCGCCGCCCCGACGCGTACAATCTTCCAGACCTAAACCCTATGGCAGAAAAACTAGTCATCATCGGATCCGGCCCCGCCGGTTGGACGGCAGCCATTTATGCCGCCCGTGCAAACCTTAACCCGCTTGTCATCGAAGGCGGCCTGACGGAGGAGTACCGGCTCAAGGGCACGCTCCCGCTCGGCCAACTCAACCTCACGACGGAAGTCGAAAACTTTCCCGGCTTTCCGCATCCCGGCATCTCGGGCCCCGAACTCATGCTCCGCATGCGCAAGCAGGCGGAGGACTACGGCGCGCGGATCATTACGGAAGACGTGGTGACGATTGACTTAAAACGCCGTCCGTTCGTGATGCAAGATTCCGCGGGCACGACGCACGAGGCGCACGCCATCGTCATCGCCACCGGAGCGAGCGCGAACTATATCGGCCTGGAGTCGGAAAACCGGTTCAAGAATATGGGCGTTAGCGCTTGCGCGGTGTGTGACGGAGCATTGCCGAGGTTCCGCAACAAGCCGCTCATTGTCGTCGGCGGCGGCGACAGCGCGTGTGAGGAAGGGAACTACCTAACGAAATTCGCCAGCGACGTGCACCTCATCTACCGCCGGCCGCGGGACAAAATGCGCGCGAGCACGATCATGGCCGAAAGACTTTTGAATAACCCGAAGGTCAAGCCTCACTGGAACAACGTGGTGGACGAAGTCCTCGGTGACGACGAGCGCGGCATGACGGGTGTCCGCCTGCACAACGTGGTGACCGGAGAGAAGCACGTTGTCGACGCGACGGGGATGTTCGTCGCCATCGGCCACACGCCGAACACGAAGTTCCTCGGCGGGCAGGTGGAAACCGACGAGCACGGCTTCATCATTCTGAAAGATGCCGGCCGGACGTTCACGAGCGTCGAAGGCGTGTTCGCCGCCGGTGACGTCGCCGACCCGACCTACAAGCAGGCCATCACCGCCGCCGGCATGGGCTGCAAAGCCGCTCTTGATGCCGAGCGCTGGCTGGAAGGGCACGACGTGCTGCCGCGCGGCGAAGTACACGGGTCGCAGTGGAATGTCGGGTGATCAACGCCGCGCTCCGTAGCTGCGACGCCCGCGTCCGCGAATCGCGCGGGCCGCTGCTCGTTTACGCGTTACCGAACAACTTGGGCCACCCGCGCATCGGGCTAAGCACGTCGCGCAAGGTCGGCACCGCCCCGCGACGCAACCGCATCCGCCGGATGCTGCGCGAAGCGTTCCGCCTCATGCGGCACGACTTCTCGCGCGGGTATGATTGGGTGGTCGTCGTCCGCGCGCATGAGCCGTTGCCACTGGCCGAGTATCAAAAGCTGTTGAGGGATGCGGTTGCGAAACTGCATAAAACCTGGCATCGACGATTGAGCGTTTCCAAAGAAGGCGATCGTGGCGAGGGCGTCTCGCCTTCGTCTTACTGATACGGAAAACGCGGGCGAGGCGCCCGCGCCACGCGCGGAGTGATGCCACCGCGATAGGCCTAAAACGTGACCCGCCTGCTCATCTTCTTCGTCCTGCTCTACCGCGCAACGCTCGGCCGCCTGCTCGGCGGCTACTGTCGCTATTACCCGTCGTGCAGTCAGTACGCGATCGACGCCGTCACGAAGTACGGCCCGTGGCGCGGCAGTTGGCGGGCAGCGAAACGCGTGTGCCGGTGCCATCCGTGGGGCGGGAAGGGGTTTGATCCCGCGTAGCGGTTACAGAAACTTCTTGAGCGTGCGGAACCGCTTTTCGAGGCGGGCTTTCAAATCGATGTGGCCTTCTTTGTACGTGTGGCCATTCTTCGCGACCTGCACGAAGAGCTTGACCATGTTCTTCCAGTCGGCGACGTCGATGAACTCCGGGGCGATCTTGCCCTTGGCCGTGTCCATGTTGTGATAGTTGCCGAGGGCGACGCAAATGCTGGCGGCGGAGAAGCCGTAGACATCGTAGACGGTGGCTTCGCACGTCCCGCCCGGCATGAGGGCGCGTTGGGATTGGAACGACTTGTCGCGCTTGGCCAGCAGTGCGGCCTGGGTCTGGATAAAGTATGTCAGCCCGGAGTGGAAGATGCTGGTGCGGTCGCCGGCTCGAATGATCGCGCCTTTTCCCTGGGGCGCGTACGGCTGCATGGCCGAAGTTTCGATCGCGATGATTCGGTCGGATTTCCGCAGCAATTTCGGCTTGATCGACGCCGCGATTGCGCCGATGAAGCCTTCCTCTTCCGCCCGCGTGAGCAGCACCGCGACCGGCGCCGTCGGCGGGCGTTTGGCGAGCTGGTCGAGCATCGTCAGCGCCGCCGCCGCGCCGGCGAGGTCGTCGCAGACGCGGGAGTAGAATTTGCCTCCCTTCGTGCGACCCTCGCCCTGGTCCCACATCCCCGGAGAGCCGGGGGCAACTGCTCGGGCGATGTGGATGCGCACCTTGTCGGGCACGCCGCGTTCCTTACCGACCGTAAAATCTTCGACCGTGCCGCGGACCTCGCCGCCGGCGTCGAAGAACCGGACGCACTCGCTCTTAAAGTATTCCGCCTTAACCCACCCGTGGAAACGCGCCTGGAGTGTCTTCTCGTCCACCATCCGGTCGGCGACGAAGCCGGGATGATCCATGTGTGCTGTAAAGACCCACCGGGGCACGCCGCGTTTTTTCGATTTTGTCTCGAGCAGCAGATTGCCGTATTCGTCACTAGAGAGCTGGAGATTCCGACGGGCCCGAACGAATCGTTTGACGTACTCAACGACGCGATGTTCGGCGAACGGCGCAGTGGGCAGGGAGCAGAGTTCCTGGAGGATGGTCATGCCCAACGTCTACAGCAACTACGTTTGAATCGCCAGCCTTTCAGAAACCTGTGGGCATCAGAACGGGTCGGCGTGGGTCGAAAGGTTCTCGAAGCGGGTGGTTCGGTCCATAAATGTCAGCTTCACCGTGCCGGTTGGGCCGTTGCGCTGCTTGGCGATGATGATTTCGGCGATGTTGTCGGGGACGAAATCGGGGTCGCTCCGGCGGTAGTAGTCTTCGCGGTGCAGGAGCATGATGACGTCGGCGTCCTGCTCGATCGAGCCGGACTCGCGCAGGTCGCTCATGCGCGGGCGGTGCCCGTCGCGGCCTTCGCTGGCGCGGTTGAGCTGCGAAAGGGCGATGACCGGCACATTCAACTCGCGGGCGACCGCCTTGATGCCGCGCGAGATCTCGCTGATCTGCTGCTGGCGGTTTTCGGGGCCGGGGTTGTCCATGAGCTGCATGTAGTCGACCATCACGCACTTGATGTCGTGCTGAAGCTTGAGCCGGCGGCACTTGGCCCGCAGTTCGAGCGGCGTAAGGCCGGGCGAATCGTCGACCCACACGGGCGCCTTCGAAAGCTCCGACACCACGCTCGCCAAGTGATGAAACTCCTGGCTGCTCAGCATACCCTTCCGAAGCTTCTGTGCGTCGATGTTTCCCCGGCTCGTGAGCATGCGCTGGGCAAGTTGCTGCTTGCTCATTTCGAGCGAAAAGACGGCCGTCGGCATCATCGAATCGGCGGAGATGTGCTCGATGAGGTTCATCGCGAAGGCCGTTTTCCCCATGCTCGGGCGGGCGGCGACGATGATCATTTCGCCGTTTTGCAGGCCGTTCATCATGTCGTCGAGCTCGATGAAGCCGGTCTCGATCCCGCGCTGGCCGCGTTCGGCGAGCATCTCAAAAACTTCGTGCAGCACGGTTTCGAGCGGCACCATCGCGTTGCCGATTTTCTTCTGCGCGATCTCGAAGATTCTCTTCTCGGCCTTGTCGAGAACGAGCTCGGCCTGTTCGTGGGGGGCGTAGGCGTCACGGAGGATGTCGTTACTGGCCGCGATGAGCTGGCGGAGCAGGGCCTTTTCGCGGACGACGCCGGCATAGTGGACGCCGTGGGCGGCGGAGGGGACGGTGTTGAGGATCGCGCCGAGGTACGCGTTGCCGCCGACTTCGTCGAGCAACTGCCGCTTGGCGAGCTCCTCCCGCAGCAGAATTGCGTCAACGGGGCGGTTCTGCTCGTACATCTTGAGCAGCACGTCGTAGATGATCTGGTGGTCTGTCTGAAAGAAGGCGTCGCGGTCGATCTTCTGCGCGATCTCGCCGATCATCTCCTTGTCCAGCATCATCGACGCCAGCACGCACATTTCCGCCTCGATCGCGTGAGGTGGCAGGCGTTCAAACTGGCGGGCGACGGCGGAGTCGACGAGTTGGGTCATCGGCGGACCTTCCTTGGCTACCATCTTATTTTGTTAGGGGTAACAACTTGCAAACACATCGGCAAGAAGAAACCCTTTTCTTCAGAAGGTCTGTTTAACGGAAAACCCGCCGAAGCCCCCCCGGATGACCCGTCGGCATCACGTTCTCAACCGTTCGTCCACGGTCACTGTTGAAAACGGAAAAAGTTCCAACGCACAGACGTAGAGGAAACCAGATTTCAAATTTGAAATCTGGTTTCCTCTACGTCTGTGCGTTCGTCTTTTGGAGGCGGCGCTTGTATTTACGCTTCTTCAGCCGGCGCGGCGGCGGCCTGCGCCTTGGCGTGGGCGTCGATGGCGGCCTTGCTGTCGGCGTCTGGGGCGACCCACACCTTCACGTCGGCCTTTAGGTCCTCGGCGAGCTTAACGAATACCGTGTACCGCTCAATACGGTCCAGCTTGCCGGGCAGGTTGACGTCCGCGGCCTCAATGTTGAAGCCTTGGGACTGCAAGCCCTTGGCAATGTCAGTCGCGGTGACAGACCCGAACAGGTTGCCCTGTTCGTTGGCCCGGCGTTCGAGCGTGACTTCGACGCCTTCCAGCCGCTTGATGACCGCTTCCTGCTGGGAGCGCAGCTCGCGCTCCTGCTTTTCGACCTCTTGGCGGCGGGCTTCGATCTTCTTGACGTTGTTCGGCGTCGGCTGGACCGCCAGGTCCTGGGGGAGCAGATAGTTCCGCGCGTACCCGGGCGAAACCTCGACGACGTCGCCCACGCGGCCGACGTTCTTGATGGACTCTTTGAGCAGAAGTTTGACGGATGCCATGTTGACCTCAGTTAGTTGTCAGTTATCAGTTGCCAGTTGCCAGTAAATGCCTTCACTGGCAACTGGCAACTGACCACTGGTCACTTCTTTAAAACGGAATATCGTCGTCCTTAAATTCCTGGTTTTCGCTGAACGGCGGGTCCGGCTGCTGCTGGCGAGCAGGGGGGCGCTGCGGCTGCTGCCCGGATGGAGAACCTTGGTTGGGCGCCGGCCGGCGTTGCGGGTAGCCACCGCCGGAACCACCTCCGGAACTGCCACCGGATTCGGCATCGTCGTCCGCCGGCGTGCCGCCGCCTCCCCCCGCTCCGCCGCCACCGCCCTCGCGGCCG
>JBKJRK010000554.1:0-4764 GCA_046593135.1 Tepidisphaeraceae bacterium
CATCGATTCGACGTCGCGGCCGTGGTAACCCACTTCGGTGTACTTCGTCGCTTCCACCTTGATAAAAGGCTCCCCCGTCAACCCCGCAAGTCGCCGGGCGATTTCCGTCTTCCCAACACCCGTCGGCCCGATCATGAGAATATTCTTTGGCGCCACGTCCTGCCGCATCGCCTCAGGAAGCTGCTGCCTCCGCCACCGATTCCGCACGGCGACCGCGACGGCGCGCTTGGCGTCGTGCTGGCCGACGATGAAGCGGTCGAGTTGGGAGACGATTTGGCGGGGGGTTAGGTGTTCCATCAACCGCAATGATATGCGTCAGGTATACTCTTCCTACTTCTCCACGCGTCCGAGGAAGGTTCCGGGGGTCAGGATCATCAGGCCGTAGAAGGTGCTTCCAAGTAGCGTGCCGAAGTCGCCGCGATCGAGAGTCAACAGCACGTCCGCCCACGCCAGGGCACTGAATAGGATCGGACGGTCCTTGGCTGCTTCAAAGACAACCGGCCGATCGAGAGTAAGAACGTTGTCCACCAGTACGAGCTGCGGCCGAAGCCGGGCCCAGTCGCCCGACGCCGCGGCGGGAAGGTTCGGGAGGTTTGCGAGTACCTCTTCGAGAACGTACGGGTTGGCCAACAGCACCCATCCCCGCTCTGAAGCGCCCCGAAAAATCTCACGCGAAGCGCCGCGGTTCGACCCGCAGGCCGCGAGCAGCACGCTGGTGTCGAGGAAGAGTCTCACTTGGCTTCGATGTCGCGATCACCCAGCCGCTGCATCTCCGCTTCATCTTTGGCAATCCAGGTGTTCACCTGCTCCCGCGTGAACTTCCGCACCCCCGGCAGTGGCCCGGCCTGTCCCCGCAGCCGAGTCGCCAGATAAAGCAGCAATTCCTGCTGGTCCGCCGGCGGCAGCGCATCAACAGCCGCTTCTATTTCAGCGAGCGTGCTCATTGCTAGATTATACCCAAGTGAGCGCTCCAAAGGCATTGCGGGTTCCACCATGGCAAAAAGGCGCCCGCTTGGCGTCATGCTGGCCGACAATGAAGCGATCGAGTTGGGAGACGATTAGACGAGGGGGCAGGTGTTTCATCTCGTTCGACTCTACGCGCTCTCGGCTTTGACGAACCCGCCGGAAAAAGTTGTCGCATCGCGCCAAGGTGGTAAGCGGTGTGGGCGGCTGTTGCGATAATGCCCCGAAATGATTGGGCATCCCATGTATCCCCGTCCGCCAGTTTCATAGCGACTCCAGCTTGATGTTCGTGTTCGAGTAAATGCACACCTCGCCCGAAATCCGCAGCGACGCCTCGACGATCGCTTTTGCGTCGAGTTCCGTATGCGCGAGCAGCGCCTTGGCCGCCGAGAGGGCGTAGGGTCCGCCGGAGCCGATGCCGATGACGCCGTCGGTGGGTTCGATGATGTCGCCGGCGCCGCTGACGATCAGGCTGGCGGTTTTGTCGGCGACGGCGAGCATGGCTTCGAGGCGACGGAGGACGCGGTCGGTGCGCCATTCTTTGGCGAGTTCGATCACGGCCCGCCGCATGTTGTCGGGGTGTTCGCTGAGCTTTTTCTCGAAGCGTTCCATGAGCGCGAACGCGTCGGCGGCCGAGCCGGCGAAGCCGGTGAGGACTTTGCCGTTGCCGATCTTGCGAATCTTGACGGCGTCGGCTTTGGCGACGACGTTGCCGAGCGTCACCTGCCCGTCGCCGCCAAGGGCAACTTGATCGCCCCGGCGGACGCTGAGAATCGTGGTCGAACGGGCGGGTCGCATGGCCATTGAACAATCTCCATCGAAAGCCCTGTTCTATCATAGATGACGCACGGCCTCATGCCGCCGGTTATCCTGAGGGCCAAACGCGGCGGCCGAACGCTTTGCCGCGGCGACGAGCCAACCCCGATGCCCAGCGCCCCTTTCACGATCGAGAACGAAATCTCCGGCTTCGTCGCGTTGCTCGTCTTGATTGCGACGATCATCCTTGCCGTGAGACGGCGGCCCGCGGTTCCCCGGGCGACGCTCGCGCTGGCGGGCGCGGGCGCAATCTTGCTCGGCCTTGCCGCCGCCGGACTGGCCTGGCTGCGGCCGGTGACGCGCCCGATCGCCGTGATGGTCGATCTCTCGCCCAGCACGCGCGGGGCGGCGTACCGCGACCCCGCCGCCTTGGACCGGCGCGTGCGCGAACTGCTGGGCACGACGCCGTTCGCGTTTGTCTTTTTCTCCAACGGCGCGGGCGTCGCCGATCGCACCGCATCCTCCCTGCCCGATCTTCCGTCCGCGCATTCCGCCCTGCCGCCGACGGATGCGCCGGCCGTCTTGTTGTTCAGTGACGGAAGACTGAGCGTGCCGTCGTCCCTGCCGCCGGTGTTTTGCGTCGTCGATTCCGCGTTGGAAAACGCGAACGACGCCGCGGTCAGTTCACTTGTAACGCAGGGAAATACGATTTCCGTTGGCGTCCGAAACTCCGGCGCATCCGCGCGAATGCTATCTCTGCCCGGCGCTGAAAACGAACAACTCCACCCGATCCAACCCGGCTCGTTCACGCTGACGCAAAAGATCGCACCCGGCGCCGAATCCGTTTCGGCAACTCTTGCACCCGGCGATAAATGGCCCGAGAACGATTCGCTGCGCACTGTCGTGCTTCCCCCGTTTGTTGCGGAACGGTGGTGGGTCGGAGGAAATGCCCCAAACGGCGGATGGAGATCGCTTCCTCCCGACCGCCTGCCTAACGACGTCATGGGGTACCTCGGGCCGGCGGTCGTCGTCCTGAATACCGTCGCCGCCGATTCTCTTGATCCGTCGCGGCAATCCGCGCTGCGGCAATACGTCTCCGACCTCGGCGGCGGACTGGTCATTCTTGGCGGCGACCGCGCGTTCGCCGCGGGAAGCTATGCGGGCACGTCGCTCGACACGATCTCCCCGCTCGCCAGCACGCCGCCCGAACCGGCGACGCACTGGCTGCTCGTCGCCGACGCCAGCGGCTCGATGAACCAGGACGCCGGCGGCGGACGCTCACGCTGGCAGTATGCGGCGGACGCGGTCGTCGACCTGCTACAAACTCTTCCGCCGGCGGACCTGCTGAGCGTCGGGAGTTTCGCGTCTGACCTGCGGTGGTGGACACAGAACCGATCGGTATCGGAAAAACGCACCCTTTCGCTGCCACCCGCCGACGTGCGGCCGGGCGGCGCGACCAATCTCGACGCCACGCTTCGTTCGATCGCCATGAACGTTGACGGAAATCTGCCTACACAACTTCTTCTGGCAACCGACGCCCGGGCAACGATCGCCGACCCGGCCGCACTGTCAGCGCAGTTTAAAACAAAGAATGCTCGCGTTCACGTCCTGCTGATCGGCGACAAAACCGAAGCGACGGGGCTTCCAGAACTTCAGTCAATCGTCACCGCCACCGGCGGATCGCTGCGAAGCGAAGCATTGCCCGAGCAGTGGGCGGCGGGCTTGCGCGCGCTAACGCGCGCGGCGCAGCCGAACGGTGTCCGGCGGGATGCTGCAAAAGTGAAATTCGTCGACGAGCTCGCGTCGCTTGGAACATTCGAAGCGGCGGCGTGGAATCGAACGTGGCCGAAGGCGCAGGCGACACCCCTTGCTGAAGCTGCCGTGGCAAACGAGCGCGTCACGATGGCCGCCCGATGGAACGTCGGCGAAGGCCGCGTGGCGGCCGCGGCGTTTGCGCCGTCGGGCGAACAGGCGGAAGCACTGGCGAAAAATGTGGAACGCCCGCCGCGTGATCCACGGTTTAAGGTCACGTGGGACTTCGGATCCGAGCTGCGCGTCGTCGTAGATGCTGCCGACCAATCGACCTATTTGAACCATGAACGTTTCACGCTCCAAAGGCGCGAGACGAACGGTTCCGACGCCGTCGAGCACCCTATCCCGCAAACCGGGCCGGGTCGATACGCCCTCACGATCCCAGCAATCGGTGCCACCACTTTCGTGACGCTCAGGCGGGGCAAAGAGGTGATCGATCGAGTGGCGGGCGCCGGGCGATACGCGGCGGAGTTTGACGCCGTCGGGAACGACCGCGTTTCGCTCGCCGGCCTCGCCCGCCGGACAAATGGTGCGGTAATCGAACCGGGCGCGACGCGAAAGCTCGATTTGCCGTGGCCGAGACGGCCCGTGTCGCTGGTCTCCTGGCTCGCAACCGCCGGCGCGGCGCTGATTGCCGCCGGTCTCGTGCGATGGCGAATCGGCAGTTAATTGGTTGAATTAGGAGAAGAGGTAGTTGCCACAGATGGGGCACAGATGAACACAGATAGGAAGAGAATTTTCTCACTTAATCTGTGTGCATCGGTGCCCCATCTGTGGCTAAAACATTCTTCACTTTGCCTCACTGCACCGAGCGGTAGATCGCGATCGGCGTCATCGACAGAGCCGGGAACACCGGGGCGCTGGCGACGCGGAAGGCGTTGTTCATGAGCAGTGCCATTTGCTCGAACGCGTCTTCCATCTGGTTGCCGACGCGGATCGGCTGCGGCGGAGGTGCGGGGGTGGGGACGTTGAGCTGGCCGATCACCACCCAGCCGGCGTCAACCTCCACTCCGTACTTCTGCGTGAGGGCGGCGGGCGAGTCGTAAAAAAAGTCGGCGTACGCCGAGGCGACCAGCACGTGCTGCGCGTGCTCGGCGGGGCGAGGTCGCACTTTCACGCGGACGACGCCGGGATACAGCCCGCGGACGACGTCGCTCAGCTCGTCCATCTTGAACTCTTCGATCTTGGCGATGGCTGACTGGTTCTCCAGGCTTTTCTGCTGGAGGGCGCCCT
>JBKJRK010000212.1:0-3521 GCA_046593135.1 Tepidisphaeraceae bacterium
GCCGCTTGCGGTTTCGCAGACCGGAAAGCGCTTTTCGGTCTGCGGAACCGCAAGCGGCGGTCAAGAACCCCTCAGCCCGGCAACAAATTTTTCGCCGCAGTCCCGTTCGTCAACGCGCCCTCCCGATTGCCGTTGTCTCGCCTCCCGCTATAAACCTCCGCATGACGTGGCTCCGCTGGATATTCTGGTTCCTCACCGCGGCGTACTGGGGCGCGATCTTCACCCTCACCCACCTGCCCCCCGAGCAAATCGCCGGCGCGCCGCATTTCTGGGACAAGGCCGAGCATTTCGTCGCGTATTTCCTGCTGGCCGCCCTCTTGGGCGGGGCGCTGATGCTGACGTTCCCCCGGCGGCGTAAAATCCCCCTTTGGGTGCTGCTGATCGGATTCGTGTACGGCGCGGTGGACGAACTGCTCCAGCCGTTCGTGCACCGCGACGCGGAGATTCTGGACTGGGTCGCCGACGCCACCGGCGTCTGGGCGGCGGTTTTGATCCTGTGGGTGCTCCAGCGCACGTTCGTCCCGCGAACCGCCGAACCTGAGTCGATGAATTGAACCGGTCCCCGGCGTTGCCGTCCGCCCGGAGCGGTGATAAATAAGGGTGCGCGATCACGCGCCGATCGTGCGTTGGTTAGCCGCTGCCCGCAGGGCAGCGTCGTGTCGCATGGGCGCGTACTCGCACACATTCATTTAAGATGCCCGCCATGGACAGCCCGCTGTTTGCGCCGTGGCGGATGGAATACATCCGTTCGCTCGAAAAGCCCGAAAGTGGGTGCTTTCTATGCGGCGCGGCGGCGGTCACCACCGAAGCCGAGCTGCGGCAACGGGCGATCCTCTGGCAGAGCGACCACTCCGTCGTCCTGATGAACCTCTTCCCCTACAACAACGGCCACCTCCTCATCGCCCCCAAGGCCCACAAAGCCGATCTCGAAGAACTCAGCGAAGCCGAGGCGTGCGACCTGACCGCCCAAACCGCCGAATGCGTCCGCCTGCTGAAGCGTGCGGTTTCCGCCCAGGGGTTCAACATCGGCATCAACCTCGGCAAGTGCGCCGGCGCCGGGCTGCCCGGCCACATTCATCAACACGTCGTCCCCCGCTGGGCCGGCGACACCAACTTCATGGGCGTCGTCGGCGAAGTCCGCGTCGTGCCACAGGCCATGAGCCAGCTTTACGACGAACTAATCCACGTAAGGCAATCCATGATCCACAAAGGGGCACGAAGGGACACGAAGTAAAAGAAGAAAATGCGAAGAAGGGCAAAATCCGCTGTCGGATTGCCCTTCTGAATTATTCGTGTCCCTTCGTGCCCCTTCGTGGATCGCCTACGTTTCTTCGTGGATCGTGGACAGTTCCCATCCCTCCGTGGATACTTGGCGGGATGGAAGACTGTGTTCGTACGAGCCTTCGCCCGGGCGCGAGGGTGAAGATCACGCAGCAGATCGCGGCCCGTGACCACACGTGGACCAGCGACGTGATCGGGACCGTTTTGAATTTCGAACAGAAGCAGACGGGCAGTTGGTATGCCCATTCCAAGAACGACAAGCTCTGGCTCGACCGCGTTCTGATCAAAAAGGAAGACGGCGAACTGACCACGCTAATTCTGGACGATTACAGCCGGGTCGAGCTGCTCGAAGCGGCGCCGGCGTGAAACACACAACTGATGAGGACTGAGTACTGAGGACTGAGTGCCGGTCTTCAACTCAGTCCTCAGCACTCAGTCCTCATCACTTTTCTTATGGACGCAGCAATTTTCGGATTGATCGTTGCCGACCTCATCGCCGAGCCGATGGACCTTCGGCGGCCGCCGGCGCCGGGGGGGCTGGTCATCACCAACTCGATTTCGCTCACCACCGGCGGCAACGTCTGCAACACCGGCGTGGCGATGGCCAAGCTCGGCATGAAAGTCGCCGCGGCGGGGCTGGTGGGCCAAGACGTGCTCGGCGCCGCCGTCACGGAAAAACTCCGCGCAGAAGGGTTGGACACGACCGCCGTCTTCTCCGACGAGCGGTCGCAGACCAGCGCGTCGGTCGTCGCGGTCGAGCCGACCGGCGAACGGTGCTTCTTCCACACGCCCGGCGTCACCAAACTGCTCGACGCCGACGCGTTCCGCAAATGCTTCCCCGTCTTCAAGCAATGCCGCTACGTGCAGATCGGTTACTTCGGCCTGCTGCCGTCCCTGACGGCGGACCTGCCCGCGGTCCTAAAAGAACTTCGCGCCGACGCGCCGAACACCCGCATCGCGCTCGACACGGTGAACCCGCCGGACACCTGGGACCGCCTGAAGCCGATCCTGCCGCACGTCGACTTGTTTTGCCCCAGCCGGACCGAAGCCGCGTCGCTTACCGGCGAAACCGCGCCGCACAAGATGGTCGCCGCCTTTCGCGCGCAAATGCGTCCCGGCACGCTCGTCGGCATCAAGCTCGACGCCGACGGCTGCTACCTCGACGACGGCCACACGTCCGTGACCGTCCCCGCCTACAAGATTAACGCCGTCGACACCACCGGCGCCGGCGACACCTGGTTCGGCGGGTTGCTCACGGGCCTGATCCGCAACATGCCCCTTGCCCAAGCCGGCCAATTCGCCAACCGCGCCGCCGCCGACTGCTGCACGGCTCTGGGGGCGTCGACGGGCGTGAAAAATTTCGATCAAACGCTGGCGCGAATCTGAGGCACGTGTAAAAGACGTGCTGCTTCATACGGATTATACGGGTCGTGATTTAATCCTCGCGCGAGTTCGGGGCCGCTGAAGCGGCCCTGCCGGCTGGAAAATTGAGACCTGACGCGCACGGATTAATCCCGATCCGGATTACATCACTTTTCCGCCGCGATTTTCCGCCGCTATCGAACCGGATCAATCAGGTCGAGAATGTTCCCGACGATCTGGTCTACCAGTTCGTCCGGCACGCGCGTAAGGAAAGTGGCGGAACGTTCCCGGTAGTCGAAACTTTTGAGATAGTCGCAGAGGATGAGGCTCGGACGGGACAAAAGGCCGGTGGGCAGCGGGACCCAAAGCGGGCCGGGCGTCAGTTCCGTCGTGATCGGCACGGCGAGGCAGATGCCGGACTTGCGGTTGTAGGCGAGCGGGCTGATGACGATGGCGGGACGGCGCTTATCAATCTCGCGGCCGGCGGCGGGCTGGAAGTTCATCTCGATCAGGTCGCCGCGGTCGGGGTGATACGCGCGTTTGCTCACCAGATCTCCCGCCCAACAGGTCCGCGCTCGGCCAGTTCCCGGCTATGCCGCTGGTAGCTCGACGACTTCATTCCCCGCACGATCGCTTCGATCGGTCGCCGAGTTCGCTGCGGCGGTCCGCTTTTCCGCATGACGATCGCGTCGCCGCTCGAACTCATCTCGAGCGGCATCCCTTCGACCAATTCCATTTCTCGCGCAACGCCCCTTGGTATGACCACGGCGACGCTCCCGCCAATTTTCTTAACGGTAATTATCATTCGACTCTCAGTTATATTTTATTATATCAATGACCCGCTGGCAAGCTGATTTAGGCGTCGCCACTTCAGCGCG
>JBKJRK010000293.1:0-5330 GCA_046593135.1 Tepidisphaeraceae bacterium
GGCGAGCCTGGACCCGGCATCAATCCCAGCGCTCCAGCCTCGCCGCCAGCACACGCTCAAACGCAATTCTAAACCACGGCGTGTAACGGTCGGGGCGGGCGTGAAGGTCGGCTTGCAAGCCGTGAAGCCTCAACCACTTCCACTCACTTATCTCCCCCGCGTCAGGCTGCGGCTGGCCGTCAAATTGTCCGGTGAAGACGTGGTCGAATTCATTTTCCGTCAAGCCGCTTGTGGAGTCGGTTGCGCTGTACTTGAAGGCGAAGATCTCGAGAAGGTCGGTGTCGAAGCCGAATTCTTCGCGAAGGCGTGAGTGGGCCGCGTCGATCGTCGTCTGTCCGCGGCGGGGGTGGCTGCAGCAGGCGTTCGTCCACAACCCGCCGAAGTGATATTTCCCGGCGGCCCGGCGCTGCAGAAGCATCTCGCCCCTCGAATTGAAGATGAAAATCGAAAACGCGCGGTGGAGCAGCCCGCCGTGTTCATGGGCGCGGAGCTTGGGGGAGTATCCTACGACGTTGTCCTTCTCGTCGACGAGGATCAGGTCGTCGGATTCGGCGGCACGGGCGCGCATGACGTCGTTGGCGTTAGTCAAGGTCGACTCGGTATTGCTCGATCATCGCGACGAGGCGATCCTCCGGCTGCATCGCGTAAAATAGCTCGCGGTCGAAGACGACGCGATCCGACTGCTCGCGCGCCTCGGCCGCCTCGCGGCGTTGTTCCCACAACAGGATGTCGGGGTGTCGGGCGGCGGCTGAGAGCTTGCCGTGCATTTCAAAAAAGAGGCTAGACCGCTCGGCCGAGCCGCGCGGGGCGGCGGCGATGGCTTCGACGAGCCGGCGTTTTTCGGCGCCGAGGACGTTGTGCCGCAAGCGACGGCCTTCCTGCATCACGCACATCATGCACGCCCGCGCCCGCCCCGCCGCCCCGGGCAGATAAAGCGTCGCCGTTGTCACGGCAAACCGCGGCGGCTCGACGCCGAAATGCCGGGCGATCAGCGTGTCGGTCACCTGGTCGTAACGCGCGCCTCCGATGCCGTGAATAAACTGGTCGGCGACGAGCAGCCGCAGGAGCATCGTGAGCGTGAGCGCCCGGGGAGAGAGCCGCAAGTCGTTGCGGCGCAGCCAGGCGAGCAGCCCGCGGGCGGCGTCCCATCCGTCGGCGGCCGCGTCGAAGAGGAAAATATCTTCCGCGTCCGTCGGCGAACGAAGCGCCCAGCGGTCGCCCATGCGGACGACTGCCGCGCGATACCGCCCGCCCGTCGCCAGCTCGTCGAGCCAGAACGGCGCTTCGCAGGAATCGTCCGACACGTTCAGGTTCGGCATCGGCCGGCCCGCGGCGCGGACTTTATTCGCGCGGCGGTAGGCGTCGAGGGCGGCGTTGTAGTCGGCGGCGAAGCGGTCGGCACGTGACAAGATGTGGTGCACGAAGACGAGATACGGCTCGCTCCAACACACCGGCGAAAAAACCAGCGCGTGGTGCCGCAGGCCGAGCTCCCAATCGAGCCTGTGCAGGCTGTTCGTTATCGCCGGGGCGAGCTTCGTCTCGTCCTCGAGCGCCAGCCGTTTGAGATGCCCGAGGAATCGCCCCGCCAACGGCTCGAAACCCCATCCCGCCGACGCTTCGGTTACCGCGCGTTCGAGATGCGACAAGTGGGCCGGCGTCGGCGCGTCGAGCAGCCCGCTCCAACTCGCGGCTGCCGCGCGGTCGGTCAACGGCGCGGAACCGCCGGGCCACCGGAGACTCAAATGCTTCGGTTCGTCCGTGTCAACGGCGACGTGGTAGGCGTGCCCGCCCAGCTTCTTTGCGACGAGGTCAATGACGACGTTCTTCACCCACACGCCGGGGTGATACAACTCGGTTTGATGCCCCGTGGCGATCAGCGGCCCGGCGTCATTTGCGTGGCCGAGCCATTCGCGGAGGCGGGCGCGAAGGTCCGGGAGCGGGATGTTCTGAACGAGAGCACCGTGGGCGGAAGAGAGCCGGCTCGCGTTGTCGCGCGTATCGGCGAGCAGTTGGGAAGGCGGCGGCCACAGAAGACGTGCCCCGTCTTCGGGCGGCGCTTTCCAGTCCGCGTAACGGGGCGACGTTTCGTCCATGTTCGTCTACTTCCCACACCCGCACGACACCCCGGCCGGACACGCATCAGGCGCCGGCAATTCGCGCGCGACGGCATTCGCACGCCCGCCCTCCAGCTCGCGCCGCAGAACGTCCGTGTAATGTTTGAGCCGCTCACCCGCGTCGTCCAGCAACCCGCCGAAATGGCGCGTCGGGTCGTTGTAAATCAGACGAACCGGGATCTCGGTGATCCGCAAACCGTTCCGGACCGCCCGGGGCCACAATTGCATCGGAAACGCGTAGCCCGGCTCGTCGAGTTGGAGCCTGCGCATCGACTCGACGCGCTGGGCCTTGTAGCCGCAGAATGCGTCGGTGATGCCGAACCCGAAAAGGTCGTTCAGCGCCTTCGTGATTGTCGCATTGATGCTGCGCCGGTCCATCGGAGGCAGGTCGTCTTCGCTGCTCGGCGCGAGGTAGCGCGAGCCGCTGATGAGGTCCCACTTCCCGGTTTCGATCTCGCGAATGAAATCGGGAATCCGCTCCGGCTCGTGCTGTTCGTCGCAATCAATGGTGATAACCCAGTCGTAGCCTTTCGCGTCGGCCCATGCAAAGGCGTCAATCAGGCTCTGGCCGTAGCCGCGGTTGACGGGGTGGCGGATGCAGGAGACGTCGGGGCGGGCCGCCAGGATCTCCGGCGTGCCGTCGGTGCTGCCGTCGTCGATGACGAGGATGTCGGGATGAAACCGCTTGATCTCGTCAAGAACGGGGCCGACGTACCGCTGTTCGTTGTAGACGGGAACGGCTATCAGAAGTCGCACGCAAGACTCCCTTCGACACTCGGCGCGAACCGTAGCCCGCGTCATTTATCGGACGCCGGCGCGACGCCCAAGTAGAGCCGTCGCGCCGAACCAGTTGATCGCCTGTCCGACAAGCGACCGTGCGATAGTAGAACGCGCCGGAAAACGGGTCAACCAACATCCGGCGACGGCACAGTCCGGCTTGTGAATATGTCGTCCAGCGTGGATAATCGTGCCGGTCGTACCAACTGGATGGAGGCCCGCTTGATCCCGCTCGCGCCCTTTCGCGTCGTCAGTCTTTCAACTCTCGCCTTGTTGCTCGCCGGCGGCGCCGTCGCCGGGTGTACGCACCAAGGTCCGTCCACCTCACGGAGCACGCGAGACGCCACCGGAGTGACAAACTACGTCGAGGGCGTCCGCGCGTACCGCGCCGGCAACCGCGACCAGGCGATCGGCTCCCTCGAAGCCGCCACCACGTCCAACCCCAACCTGACGATGGCCCGGCTCCTTCTCGGCGACATCTACAAGGAAAACGGCAACTACACGAAAGCCGCCGACCAGTACAAGGCCGTCACCGACCTCGACCCTTACTCGGCGCGCAACTTCTACAAGCTCGGCGTTACCTACCACCTGCTCCAGCGCCTCAACGAGGCCGCCGCGGCGTACCTCACCGCCATCAAGCTCGACCCACGCGATTGGGAGAGCAATATGAACCTTGGCCTCGTTTATCTCGCGAAGGGCAAAAAGGACCAGGCGACAAGCTATCTTTCCAAGGCGAGCCTGATCAATCCCGGAGCCGGGGCCACCTTCGGCAACCTCGCGATCGCGCTCGACGCCCAAGGCCGCTACGCCGACGCCGAAAGCGCCTACCGCCGGGCGCTGGAGCTCGATGCCACCGACACGGCGTCGCTCGGGAACCTCGGCAAGAATCTCATGCGCCAGGGCAAGGTCGAACCCGCCATCGCCGTGCTGAAGAAACTGGCTGAGGTGACGGAATCGGCGTCGGCGCGGAAGCTCTACGGCGACGCGCTGGTCATGGGCAAACGCAACGACGATGCGATCAAGCTGTATCAGGGCATCCTGACGGAAGACCAGAAATATTACCCCGCCCTCAACGGCATGGGCGCGGCGCTGATCGGGAAATACGAACAGAGCCTGCAACTCGACAACAAGCAGAAAAAGGCCGCCCTCGACGCCTGGAAGCAAAGCCTCGCCCTCAACCCGCAGCAGCCGCGGGTGGAAGAGATGATGAAGAAATGGGCCCGGCGGTGAAAAGTTTTGAACGGCGAATGAAGAATCCTGAATGAAGCAGATGCGAGCCGCCGAAGCGGCGTTAGAAATTCTGACGGAGACGGCGGACTGGGTGGCGGTGGCGAAGCCGGCGGGGTTGGCGACGATTCCGGGTCGCGGCGAAGACGACAGCGTGCTCGAACGCCTCGGCCGCCAACTTGGTATTCCGACAAGCGGACCCGTCGACCCCCGCGCCCGCGTCGTCCACCGACTCGACAAAGACACCAGCGGCGTCCTGCTGTTCGCAAAGCACACCGCCGCCCAACGGCATCTGTCCCACCAATTCCAAAACAACACGATCGAGAAGCAGTATATCGCGCTCGTCGTCGGTCGGCCTCAAACGAACGAAGGAGAAGTCGACGCCCCGCTCGCCCGCCACCCGAAAGACCCCAAACGCATGGCGGTCGCCAGGCACGGCGGGCGTCCCGCGAAATCGCTCTGGAAACTCGAAGAAACTTTCCGCGGCTACGCCCTGCTGCGCGTTTATCCTAAAACCGGTAAAACGCACCAGATCCGCGTTCACCTCAAGCACGCCGACCTGCCCCTCGCCGTCGATCCCCTCTACAACCCGCCCCGCCGCGGCGAACCCGCCGGCCTATTCCTCAGTCAGTTGAAACGCGACTACCGCCCTGTTCGCGGCGAACAAGAACGCCCACTCATCGATCGCCTGACGCTCCACGCCCACCGGCTCAAATTCGCCGGACTTTCCGGAGAATTGGTTGAGATTGAAGCGTGCTTGCCAAAGGATTTGCGGGCGACGCTAAATCAGTTTCGTCGTCTTGCGAAATAACATTTGCCGAATCAAAAATCTGAGCGGTGGGACCTCTTCGAAGTTCCTTCAAGGACGGCGATTGCCCTGGGTCCGAGCGGGCCGCCCCGGCGCCGCGCGCTGCCGGCGCATGGGGCGGCGAGCCGCCGCCGGACGATCCCTCGGCGCAGTGTGCCCTCGGGCGCACTTCCCGCAGCACGAACTTGAGCTGAGACAAATAACGAGATATGAGATCGTTGCCTCCCATTTAGAACAAGCCCATCTGCCCCCCTATCTCCGGCCGCCGGAAATGGGCCGTCGACAGCGGGCGGATGTCGCGGTTCAGGCCGTATTTGCGGGTGAAGACGTCGAACGTCTGGGCGAGTTGCTCGACGATCGGGCCTTTCCCGCGCCGGCGGCTCTCGTAGGACGCTTCGTACAGC
>JBKJRK010000305.1:0-2730 GCA_046593135.1 Tepidisphaeraceae bacterium
GTCGTTGGGACGGAGGTACGTTTTGTAAAATACTTTTACGTCGTCGAGCGTGATCGACTTCACGCTCTGCGGCGTTGAGTTTCGCCCGAGGGGCGTGTCGCCGTACACGGCCGCGTCGAGGTCGTTACCGGCCACCGACCTCGGATCGTCGAGGCTCAGCACGAGCGACTCGATCGTCTGCTGCTTGAGCTTTTCAAATTCCTCCGCCGGAAATGCGGGGGACATCAGCACGTCGCGCGTGCGTTTGACGCCTTGATCCAGTTGCTCGACGGTTGACGATCCGCTGATGCGGGTATAGTCGCCGCCGTCGGAGACTTCGAGCGTGATGCCGCGCGATTCAAGCTCGTTGTTCAGATCGGCGAAGCTGACGCCGCCCGCGCCGCGCCGGAGCATGTCGCCGGTAATTGACGCGAGGCCTTCCTTGCCCTTGGGATCGGAGTGTGATCCGCGGCGAGTGGTCAAGTTCCAGTTCACGAGGGGCAGCCGGTGGTCAGTCATGACGATCACACGTACGCCGTTGATCGTCGCCTCGGTCCCCTTTTGAAACTCCGGGCTGGCTTGGGCGGCGGCGATGACTGGCTGGGCGGGCCAGTCGGCCGGGAACGTCACGTCGCGCGGCTTCACGGTTGCTTCCGACGGCTTCACCGGCGCGTTGGCCGTCTGCTCGGCCTTGGCCGATTGGGCGGCTTTGCCGAGCGGGTCGGGCTTGACGTGCATCGTCGTCGAGCGCGCCGGGGTCAGGTACTTCGCCGCGACTGCTTTGATCTGCTCCGGCGTCACCGCATCGAGCTTGGCGAGCGTCGAGTTCACCCGGCTCGTGTCAGCGCCAAACAGTGCTTCGTCGCCGAGCTGCCCGGCAAGGCTGTCGGCCGTGAGCCGGCCGCGGATGTACTCGACCCGGGCCTGCACGCGGGCCTTGTCGAGTTCGTCCGCGGTCACGCCTTGCGCAATCACGTCCTGCACCGCATCGGCCAGAACCTTCTCGACGGCCTGCGGGTCCTTGCCCTGCATCACCGTCGCGGTCACGCCAAAGATGCCCGCGTCTTCCAACGGATAATGCATCGCGCTCACGCCGACGGCCTGCGGATTTTCGCCGTACACCAGCGCGCGGTCGAGCCGCGCCGAGCGGCCGCCCGACAAAATGGTGGAGAGGAGCGACAGCGCGTAATGGTCGTCCGCTTTGTAAGGCGGCAACTGCCACCCGACCATCACCGCCGGCAGCGGTACGCGGTAATCAACCGTCACCTGCTTCGCCGCGGCCTGCTCCGGCTCGGCGGGAATGTTCCGCTTCGGCTCCGGGCCGGCGGGAATCCAGCCGTAATACTTCTTCACCAATTCCTTCGCCTTCGGGACGTCAATGTCGCCGGCTACGACGAGGATCGCATTGTTCGGCAGGTAGTACGTGTTGAAGAATTTCTGAAGCTCCGACACCTCCGCGTTGCGCAGGTGGTCCATGTTCCCGATCGGCGTCCAGCGGTAGCTGTGGGTCGTGAACTGGTTCTTCAGGAAATCCTCAAACTGCGTCCCGTACGGCCGGTTCTGCCGAATCCGCCATTCCTCGACGACCACCTTCCGCTCGGTCTTGTAAATGTTCTCGTCGACCTTGAAGCTCGCCATGCGGTCGGCTTCGAGGTACAGGGCCATCTCGAGGTGGTTGCTGGGCAGGGTGTTGATGTAGACGGTTTGGTCGAAGCTGGTGAACGCGGTGGAGTTTCCCCCGACGACGCCGATGAGCTTCATGTGCTCCTCGGGTTTCACGTGGGCCGACCCGCGGAACATCATGTGCTCGAACATGTGCGCAAAGCCCTGCCGGTCCGCCCGCTCGTCGCGCGAGCCGACGTGGTACAGCACGCGGACATGCACCACCGGCGCCTGCCGCAGCGGCGCGTAGATGACGCGCAGCCCATTCGGCAACGTTTCTTCTTCGTACTTGATCGGCTCCGGATTCGGCGTCTGTGCCCGCAGCATCGGCGCACCTGATGCAAGCAGGAGCATGGCACACAACACACTGAAGCCAACGCGTTGGGTTCGTTCTACGCGGCGGGAATGGTCCAATTCAATCATTCGGTTCTCCAAGATTCGGTCTTTCAAAGGGATACGCCGCGATGCCGTTTGAGGCAATTGGGTTCGTTTTGTCCGGGCGCTTCCTCGTGCCATGCGCCAAGTCCATATCAGTCGCACGGTTAGACCGTGAGATGGGCGATTGTATCTCACCCGAGACACGAAGTCGGCGGGTCCGGATAAGATCATTCACTGTGTACGGCCCCGTTCACGCAACAACCCGCCACTGCGGGTGTTCCGGCGGCGGCTCCGGATTGAATCCGGTCGGCCTTTCCCGATAATCGCTTGGTTCCGGGGAAGGGCTGTCCGTGTCCCGGCGTTAGGACGGGTCGAAACAAGGAATCGAGCGAACATGCGTCGTGCCAAGATCAGCATCATCGGAGCCGGGAATGTCGGGGCCACTTGCGCCCATTGGGCCGTCAGCAAGGAACTCGGCGACGTCGTGCTCGTCGACATCCCCCAGGTGGACGGCATGCCCCAGGGCAAGGCACTCGACCTGTTCGAGGCCACCCCGGTCGCGGGCGTGGACACGAAAGTAACCGGCGCGACGAACTACGAGCCGACGGCCGGCAGCGACGTGGTGATCGTGACCGCCGGCATCGCCCGCAAGCCGGGCATGAGCCGTGATGATCTGCTGAAGACCAATACCGGCATCGTCAAAGCTGTCGG
>JBKJRK010000456.1:0-4642 GCA_046593135.1 Tepidisphaeraceae bacterium
CGCACGACGCCGTCGGCATGACGGCGACCCCGCCCCGCTTTGTGCCGAAGCTCGCCGACCTCGCGTCGCCGACGCGTGCCGCTTACGAGCGATATGTAAAAGATGTGAAAGACGGGATGTATCCCGCCCCGCAACACGAATACGAAATGGAGCCTGAGGAGAAGGCCCGCTTTTTGCGAGGCGCTCACACGCGTGGGGGCGAAGGGGTTTAGTTTTTTAAGAATTTCAAACGCTCAATAGGAGTTTCTCACATGAACCCGTTCCGAAAGTCATTAGCAGTCGCAGTCGTATCCGGCGGATCGGTCGCCGCGTTATTTGCCGGTTCCTCTTTTGTCCGAGGAACCAACGAGGCCCGCGCCGACGACGCGCCGGCGCAGGGTAAAGTTCAGGCCCCGGTCGAAGTAACCCCCGAGGAACAACAGCACCTCGAAGGCCTCGCCGGCATCTTCAAAAAAGTGGGCAAGTCGGTCGAACCGACCGTTGTAAATATTGAAGTGACAAAGAGCGGCAAGGCGGCCCGCCTTCCGGATTATGACAACATGCTCCGCCGGCTTTTCCCCGACGGTGACGGCGACGGCGAGCCGGACGTTCCCGAGGGATTCAAGGATCAGAGCGAAGGGTTCGAGCAGCGCGGAACCGGCAGTGGCGTTGTGATGGAGGTCAACGGCAGCGATGCATTCGTCCTGACCAACAACCACGTTGCCGGCGGCGCTACCGAAATGCGCGTGACGCTCGCCGACGGCCGGAAGATCGAAGGCGGTACGCTGGTCGGGGCCGATCCGAAAAGCGACCTGGCCGTTATCAAGATCAAGGCCGACAACCTCATCGCCGCCCCGTGGGGCAACAGCGACAAGCTCGAAAAAGGCGACTGGATCATGGCCTTCGGCAGCCCGTTCGGCTACGTCGGCTCAATGACCCACGGCATCGTCAGTGCGCTCAACCGCCGGGCGGGAATCCTCGGCCGCGACGGGTACGAGAACTTCATTCAGGTCGACGCCCCGATCAACCCCGGCAACAGCGGCGGGCCGCTCGTGAACACCCGCGGCGAAGTCGTCGGCATCAACACCGCCATCGCCTCGCGCTCGGGCGGGTTTCAGGGCATCGGCTTCGCCATCCCGTCGAACCAGGCCAAATTCATCTACACCGCGCTCAAGAGCAACGGCAAAGTCGTTCGCGGCTACCTGGGTGTCAAAATTCAGGATGCCAGCGCCGAGCCGGCCGTCGTGCAGAGCTTCGGCTACAAGAGCCGTGACGGCGTGCTCGTGATCGAAACCGGCAAGAACACCCCCGCCACCGACAAGCTTCAGTCCGGCGACATCATCACCGCGCTGGCCGGCGACGCGGTGAAAGATTCCACCGAACTGCGGAACATCATCGCGGCGACGCCGCCGGGAACCGACCTCAAGATCACGGTATTCCGCGAGGGCAAGTCGCAGGACATTACGCTCAAGCTCGGCGAGCAGCCCGAAGACCTGACGCTCGCTATGGCCGGCAAGGACGCCGGACCCGCCGCCAAGGCCGAAGACTTCGCCGGAGCCGTGTTCGGAATGAAGCTCGTCACCCCCAACGACGAACTCGCCGAAAAGTACGCCCTGGGTGAAACCCGCCAGGGCGCACTCGTGACCGAGGTCGACCCCAAGAGCCCGGCCGCGAAGGCCAAGATTCAAAAGGGCGATGTCATCGTAATGGTCGGCGACAAGGAAGTTGCAAATGCGAAGGACGCGACCGACGCCATTCGCAACGCCGACCCCAAGAAAGGCGTCCGGCTCTACGTCGCGAACAACGAGGGCTTCCGGTTCGTCGTCCTTGCTCCGACGGAATCGTAAGTAAGCATTGTTTGTCGGTTAGTTACACCGAGATTGACTCCCACGGGCGGCGTCGAGGACCTTGAATCCTCCGCCGCCCGTGATGTTTTGGTGACGGCAACCACTCGAATGGATCACTGGTGACAATTTGCACTGCCTCGTCGCTAGCCAGCCGTGGCGGGGACGCCTGCGTCGCCTCTTGGGGATTACGTCGTTTGCACGAGGCGACGCAAGCGTCGCCGCTACAACGTGGTGAGAACTGCTCTAATACGCCTGAGCGAACAATACTTCCGTCGCTGTCTCATCGCCCGTGTAAACACATTTGCCTGAAGCGCCCGGCTGATCGAAAGGGATGCAGCGGACCGTCGCTTTGGTTTCGTCCTTAATCCGCGCTTCGGACTCACGGCCCGGCTTGAAGTAGCAGCGAACGAAGCCGCCGTGCTCTTTGAGGATCTGTTTCATTTCATCATAAGTGGCGGCTCGGCGCGTGTTGTCTTCTCGGAATTTCACCGCTTTTTGGAACAACATGTCGTGTGCCGTGTCGAGCTTGGCTTTGAGCCAGCCGGGCGTGACTTCTTCCAGTTTCACCGGCGTCTTCGTCCCGTCGTAGCGGCTCTTAAGCATGAACGCGCCGGCGTCGACGTCGCGCGGCCCGACTTCGAGGCGGAACGGCACGCCACGCTGCTCCCAGTGGTATTGCTTGTCGCCCGGGCGGGCGTCGCGGAAGTCGGCGACGATGCGTTGCTCCGTGAACGAATCAAACTGATACGTCTCGAGTCCGTGACGCGTCGCCTTCTTCACCTCCGCCCGCCCCAGCAATGCCGGCATCAGCTTGTCCAGGAACTCTCGCACCTTCGCCTCGTCCTCCGGCGTCTTGTAGATCGGCACGATCGCGGCGACGTCCGACGCGACACGCGGCGGAAGCACTAAACCTTCGTCGTCGCTGTGGGCCATGATGAGCGCGCCAATCAAGCGGGTGCTCACGCCCCAACTCGTCGTGTGGCAATATTCCTGCTGCTGCGACCGGCCGAGGAACTTGATCTCGAACGCCTTGCTGAAATTCTGACCGAGGTCGTGGCTCGTGCCCATCTGAAGGGCTTTGCCGTCCTGCATGAGCCCTTCGATGCAGTACGTGACGTTGGCGCCCGGAAACTTCTCACTGTCCGTCTTCGTGCCTTTCACGACCGGCACCGCCAACACGTTTTCGGCAAACTCGGCGTACACGTCGAGCATCTTCAGCGTTTCCTCGCGCGCCTCCTCGGCGGTTTCATGCGCGGTGTGGCCTTCCTGCCAAAGAAACTCTGCCGTCCGGAGGAACAGGCGCGTGCGGAGTTCCCACCGCATCACATTAGCCCACTGGTTGATGAGCAGCGGCAGGTCGCGGTAGCTTTGAACCCACTGCGCGTACATGTGCCCGATCATCGTCTCGCTGGTCGGCCGGATGACGAGCGGCTCTTCGAGCTTGCCGCCGGGCTGCAACCCGCCGTCGGGGCCTTTCTCGAGCTTGGAATGCGTGACGATCGCGCACTCCATCGCAAAGCCTTCGACGTGCTCGGCTTCCTTGGTGAGAAAGCTCTGGGGGATGAGCAGCGGGAAGTACGCGTTGACGTGGCCGGTGTCTTTGAACCGCCGGTCGAGATTTCGTTGGATTGCTTCCCAAATGGCATAGCCTTCGGGCCGGATGACCATGCACCCGCGGACGGGCGCGTAGTCGGCGAGTTTGGCCGCCTTGATGACGTCGAGGTACCACTGGGCGTAGTCTTCGCTGCGTTTCTTGATGTTCTTGGCCATGGAATGCGGTAGGTTACGCGAAGCCGTGCCGAAACTCATCCTCATCAAACACGCCCCGCCCCAAGTCGTGCCCGGCGTCGCGCCCGAACTCTGGACGCTGTCGGAAAAAGGCCGCGCGCTGTGCGTTCCGCTAGCCGCGGCGCTCGCCGCGCACCAACCGACGGTGATCGTTTCCAGCGAAGAACCGAAAGCCGCGGAGACCGCGCAGATCGTCGCCGAACGTCTCGGCATTCCTTGGCGGACCGCCCCCGGCCTGCACGAGCACGACCGGAGCAACGTTCCGCACATGCGGTCGGGAGAATTCATCTCGCTGATGGAATTGTTCTTCCGAAAGCCGAAGGAATTGGTGCTCGGCCGTGAGACGGCGGAGCAGGCGAAATCGCGATTTACAGTGGCCGTGCGCGGGGTGGCGGATACGGCGTCGAACGCGAACGTCGCTGTCGTTTCACACGGGACGGTTATTTCGCTGTTCCTGCAAGAGACGGAGCGCCGCACACCCTTTGAGACTTGGCGCGCGATGGGTCTGCCGTCGTACGCGGTACTCGGATTGCCGAGTTGGGAATTGATCGAATCGAAGGACCGGATCGCGTGACGAAGTTGATTGGCATTAAGGCAATAACCCGTCGACCGGCAATGAAAGGTCCGGCCGCGCCAAGGGCGGCACCATCTCACCCCGCCTGAAGAACGGCGTTTCGGCGTAATGCCAGCCCGTCTTACCGCCGGCGACTTGCTCCGGCGAGCGATAGACCTCAACGCGCTGCGCCGGAATGTTCACGATCCAGTAGTCCGCGATTCCCGCCGCAGCGTACGCCCGCAGCTTCACCCCGCTGTCCTTCCGATACGTCGTGTCGCTCACTTCGATTACGAGAAACGGAAGCGGGAGTCGATTGTCCGGCGTTCCGGCGGGAACGTCGAAGACGTGCAGGTCAGGGTCTGGCGCGCTGTGTTTTGACAGCGCCAACGTTCCTTGGATCACAACCCAGTGTGATGAAGACTGGAAATGTTGAAGTAGTAGTTGAGTCCCCTTCGAGATTGCCAGCCGGTGT
>JBKJRK010000463.1:0-3377 GCA_046593135.1 Tepidisphaeraceae bacterium
CACGAACAAATACTCGCGGGCGTACACGACGGTCTCCATCATCATGTAGACCTTGCCCGTCTTGCGTTGCAGATCAACGATCTGACGGCACTCGTCTACGCTCGTGCCCATCGGCACCGTACACGCGACGTGTTTCCCCGCCTTCAGCGCCGCGATCGACTGCGGCGCGTGGTCCGCGATCGGCGAGTTGATATGCACCGCGTCGATGTCCGGATCGGCGAGAACGTCCTTAAAATCCGCGTACCGCTTACTGATACCAAATCGGTCGCCGACCTTGTCCATCTCCGCCTTGTTCCGCCGGCAGACGGCGGCCATCTCCGCGTCCGGGTGCTGCTGGTAAATCGGTATAAACTCCGCCCCAAACCCCAGCCCGACAATCGCCACGCGAATCTTGTTCGCCATTGGATGACTCCCGTAAACCGATGAGAATTCGCCGCAGTAGCAGCGAGCCATTTAAGAGAATGCGTCTAGGAACTTTTGTCAATTTTTTCGCGGCTCGTCGTCTGCAGGCTTCCGCATCGCGGCGCAAAAAGATGGGAGGGCCGCAAAGCCAGGAAGACCCGCATTCAGTCACGCCTTTCCCCGGAGTCCCTGCATGGCTTGAACGCACTCCCGACCGGGCTGATACTGCGGCGACGAATGACGGATGTTCTCAATTATCGAGCCGGGGAGAAACCTGCCGCCAAACCTGTGGACACTGAAACGTCCTACATGGGATGGTGGGCGGTCGTACTCATCACCCTCGCCCTCGCGATCGTCCCGGCCGTTCTCTGGATCGGCGACATCTCCTGGATGGGCGACGAGCCCCGGCTGCTCGCCAAGGCGTATCACGCGAATCAGAACCGCACGATCGAAACCCGCGGCTTGAACGGAAACTTCGGCGTGCCGTACGGGCCGCTGCCGACGCAGATTTACCAACTGTTGCTGCTGATCTCGCACGACCCGTTGACGATCGGCGCGATCCGGGCAGGGCTGTGTGCGGGGGGCACGGCGCTGGCGATGCTCTGGCTGGCGCGATCGCTGCGGCTCAACCCGTGGTTCGCGACGGCCGTCGTCATCGCGCCGTACGTTTGGAATTTTCAACGAATCATGTGGGACGCGAGCTTCGCCATCCCGATCGGCGCAGTAGCACTGGCGGCGTACACGGCGTTCCTCCGCTCGGCATCGGGCAAGGCGCTGCTGACCTCTATCGCGGCCGCGCTAGCGCTGGCGTTTATTCACCCGCAGGACTTGCCGCTGATGCTGCCGATCGCGGGACATATGGCGTGGAACCACCGCTCGGCACTTGGCAAACATTACATCGGGATCGCCGTGATCTTCGGCATCGCCGTCGCACTAAACGCGGGGTATGCGCGGCACGCGTATTACGCGCTGGAGTGGCAGGTCAAGCACGGCGTGATCGAGAAGGGGTATCCGGGGACAACGTCGCGGGCAAAGTCGCTCCTCACCCCGCTTCTCGGCGGTGCGATCCTGAGCGGCTACGACTTCGCGGCAACCGACAGCCAGCTCGTCGAGCATCCCACGGTCGTGCGGGCCGCACAGTTCGGCTCGAGCGTCGTGTATCCACTCGTCTGGCTCGGCATCGGCGTCGCGGGCGTTCGATTCCTGCGCCACCGGCGCGGCGCGATCGACGGGGAGCGCGATGACCCGCACGACCCGACTCTCGCCGGTGCCCGCCGAGCCGTCTTTGGGATTGCGCTGATCGGACTCGTGCTGCTGTCGCTGTTGTACGGCTTGATGCGTATGCCCGCGTTCCCGCAATATTTTTTCGGGACCTTTATCCTCTACGTCATGCTGGCGTGGATCGGCATCGATTTCCTCTCACGCATTCGTGTCGGCTGGGCCGCGATCGCGATTTACGGCGTGTCGGTAGCGTACATCACTATCGCCAGCGCAAATCACATTCACCGCGTCGGCTACGCCCGAGGAACCTATCGGCCGAGCCTCGCCGAACAGGTGCGAATCGCCAAGGCGTTAAACCGCTACTCCGATCAGACGGCGCTCACGGATGTCCAACTACTCAAATCACACCCACAAGCCCTGCGCGCCCTCCGGCTCCTTATTCCGCCAACGCCGGGACAATCGCAGACGACCAGCGGCCGCTTGGTCATCACGCACACGTCAGGCCCCTCAGGCACCGACAGTGCACTCACGCTCACCGAAGCCACTCAGGATGCTGATTTTACAAATCGAGCCGCACCCCTGGACGTAACGCCACTCCCGCCGGAGTGGCAACCGGCGAAGTGACAAATTGGTCGGGACAAATCAGGCGTTTGCTTTCCGTCTCGGCATGGATGATAGAAGAACAGTGGGTTCGCCCCACGCTGAATTCATGCCCGAAAGCATTGGCATCCGATTCTGATACGGGGCTTTGCGCCGCGGGAGGTTGTTTACTCATGCAGGTTGTCATCATTGGTGCCGGAGGACACGGCAAGGTGGTCCTTGACATCTTACGGGCCGCGGGCCAGTTTCAGCCCGTCGGATTCGTCGATGCCGACATTCGCCTGGCCGGGACGAAAGTGGGCGGCGTGCCGGTGCTGGGGCCGAGCAACGTGCTGCCCAAGCTCCGCCAGCAACGTGTGGCGCATGCCATTGTGGCGATTGGTGACAACCGCACCCGCCAGCGCTACCTCGCCGCGATCGAAGCCGAGGGGTTTGAGCTCGTCAGCGCAATCCACCCGCGGTCGTTCGTTTCGCCCACCGCCCGGCTCGGGCGCAACGTCGTCGTCTGCCCGGGCGCGTCGATCATCACCGAAGCCCGCATCGGCGACGGAACAATTATAAATACCGGCGCGATCGTCGAACACGAGTGCGAGCTGGCCGAAGCGGTTCATGTCGCCCCCGGCGCATGCCTGGCCGGACGTGTGCGGATCGGGGCGTGTGCGTTTATCGGAATCGGGGCGCAAGTGATACAGTGCCTGGCCGTTGGCGACGGGGCAACCGTGGGGGCCGGGGCGGTTGTGTTGCAGGACGTGCCGGACGGGGCGACAGTGGTCGGCGTGCCCGCGCGAATCGTCAAAGTCGCCCCAGCCCCTCCCGCAGTGGTCGCCCGGACCTAGTGCCGTCAATTTTCATTGCCACAGCACGGCTTACATGCCTAAAATCGGGTACAGTTACACGGAGGTTCCTATGAGTCACGTTTATAATCCCGAGTCCGAAACCGTTGCAGACATTGAGCGACTTGAAATCAAGGCGCGCGACATCCGCAAGCGCGTTGAGAAGGCCCACGCCGAAGTGGACAAGCGCGTGCTGAACCGCCAGATATCGGAGCTCAAGGAGCAAATCGAGTTCTATCGGACTAAGCTGCCGTGAGGGAGCGGCCTCTTTGATTTATTTGGCCTGACGGCCTGACTGAAAGACTTCTAGTAGAGCAAAAC
>JBKJRK010000515.1:0-3350 GCA_046593135.1 Tepidisphaeraceae bacterium
TGCCCGCGAGCCGCTGCCCGAGCGCCCCTCCACCGCCGCCGCCCGCCGCCGGGGGCGCCGCAGGTGGTGCAACCGCGCCGCCCTTGCCGGGTTCCAGCGCCTTGAGGCCGCCCTCCCATTCCAAACGCTTTCGGCGGACCGCCAGCACCGACAGCGGCTTCCACCCGGGTTTAATGACGGCAAGGTCGCCTTCGCTCAAGTCGACCCGGGCGAGTTTCTTCACCTCGATGAACGTCCCGGGCTCGATGTTTTTCTCGTCCTGGTCGACGAAACCGTCCTTCTTCACCTGAAAGACAAAATCGACCTCGGCCTCTCCCTCGCCGGCGCCGTCGAGTTTTTTCGCGGGCACGTCGATGATGAGGTAATCGTCAATCCTGTTGGCGTACAGCACGCCGTTGGGATCGAGCGTTCCGATCGGGTAGTAGTTGGACGGTTCGAGTGTGTCGGTGTCCAGGTTCCGGCCTGACGCGACGAGCCGCACCGCGGCGGGGCTGACGCGGACCTTCTTGTCCTTGACGCTGGCGGCCGCAGCGGTGAAGCGAACCCGCACGACCACCCGCATCTCGTCGCCCGCCGGCTTCGGCGGTTTGACCGCGTTGCCGCCGCCGCGCGTCCGCTTAAACTCGTGGTCGACGATCTGCGCTTCGCCGAGCGGCGGCGCCCGGAAGATTCCGGCCACTTCGACGGCGTTCTTTCCCTTGGCGGGAAGATTGACCGCGGTTCGGTCCGATTCTTTTTCGATGCCGAGGCGCTGGCCGAACAGTTCCTGTAGGAGGTCGGGGTGAATCGATTTGAACGGCTTGCCCGCGTTGAGCGAGCCGTCCGCGCTGAGGTGCGCGACCGTCGCAACGAGAAAATCGTCGGCCGGGACGTACATTTTTTTTCGGTTGTCGTCGTTAAATCGCTCGCCGACCATTTCGTCGAATACCGCGCCTTCTTTTGGACGTCCGCCGGCTGTGGGGCTGGGGACCGCCCCGTCGCGGAAGTCGATGGTTTCGTACCGCACGTAGCCGCCGAGCGACGGGCCAAAGGGCAACTGCTGGGCGGCGATAGCAACCACGCCGGCGGCGAACCCGCCGGCGACCAGCCCCATCACCGCGCCTCCCACCTTGTCCACGACCGCCGGAAGCTGCACGCCTCCGGGGATCGCCTTATCAAAGACGATCCGGAGCAGGACGTAGCTCACGCCAAACAGGCCGAGTATGACGATTGCCGGCATCCAGTTCGGCATCACGCCGCCGAGAAGGCCTTCGACGAACCACTCGTAATACGACAGCGCAATGACCGCGGAGATGAGCGCCATGATTGCGGACAAAGTCGCACTAAAGAAGCCCTGCACGTAGTGGAAGAACCCGACCGCCGCTAGCACCAGGATGATGACGATCGAGAAAATCATAGAAGGCTTTAAGTTTAAGTTCCCAAGGCTTCAGAGCCGAATCTGGTAGCCGATTCTTCGCGTTACAAGCGATTCATCACACAGAGTCTAATTAACCGGCCGATCGTGCAGGGCTCCGGGGCGTCTTCGGGGCGGCGGGCGCTGCGTTGCCGCCTCCACCGCCTCCGCCTTCACCACTGCTGCTTCCTGCGCCACCGCTGCTGCTTCCCCCGCCAACCTTCAGCACGCGAAGCACCTCCTGCACGCTCGTCTCGCCCGCTTCGACCAACGCCAACGCCTCTTCCTGGAGGTATTTGCCGCGCTGCTTTCGGAAAACGGCTTTCAACTGATTATCCGAGCCCCCACTGCCGATGACCGATCGCACGTCTTCGTCGACAACGAGCGTCTCGTAGACGCCCAGCCGGCCCTTGTAGCGCAGGTCCAGGCAAAAGTCGCAGGCGACCGGATTGCCTTTGGTGTCCCGAAGCGGCTGCGTGCGCGCCTGGAAGAGCGTCGCCGCCTTTTCCGCGTTCAGACCGAGTTTTTTGGCGGCGGCGGGGTCCGGCGCGTAGCTCACCTTGCACGCCATGCAGAGCTTCCGCAGGACCCGGCCCCCGATCACGAGTTGAACCGTCGAGAGCGCAACCTTGTCGTTGCCGACGAGCTTCCGCCACTGATTCATCGCCTCGAACGCCGACCCGGCTCGCATGCCGACGTACACGCGTTTGTCCTTCGCGTACTTCACCAAATCATTCGCCGACTTCGCGTCGTCAACCCGGCTGATGAGGATCGCGTCGGGGTCCTGGCTGATGACCCAGCCGACGACCTTCTGCTCTTCAGCCCCCGTGGCGTTGGCCGCCAGCTTGTTTTGCGTGATGCCTTCCATTTCGCTGTCGGGCTCGCGCTCGATGGTGTGCAGGTGTTCGAGGAACGCGTCGTGAGCTCGCATAATGCCGTACATCGTGGCCGTCATCCCCATCGTCCGGGGGGCGGCGACGATCACGATGCCCGTACGGTCTTCCTTCACCAGCTTGTTGATGCGGCCGAGTTGCTTCGCGTTGAAGCCCAGGACGTCGAGGCGGATGTCATGCCGCTTTTTCGGGTCGAGCAGGAAGCGGGCGGCTTCGCCGGCGGTGCTGCCGGCAGTTTCGAGGCGGTATTCGCGGCGCTTGCCGTCGACCACCAGCTTGATCATCGCCCGCTGCGGCTTGCGGCGGTCGCTGACGTCCATCCCCGCCGCCCCCTTGAGCATCGCAATCGCGGCCCCGCCCGTCGCCTTCTCGAGCACCGACCCTTTGTACTCCATCCCGTCCACCTGATACCTCACCGCCAAGCCTTGATCGGAAGGGGCGAGCGTGATCAACTCCGACCCCTTTCGCAGCGGCTCGGTGAGGGCGGCCTGAAGCGCGTCAAAGGCCGGCCGCGAAGGGTCCTCGGCGGCGGGCGGGGGCACGGGGGCGCCGCCTTTGCCGATAATGCTCACCTGATTCGCAACTTCTGTCGCTGCCTTCTTCTCGCTCTTAAAACCCTTCAGCCAGGCGCGGAACTGCTCTTTCAAGTCCGACAGGCCGACTTTCTTTTGACGGATCGCAAGATAAATGCCGGCCTCAACGACGAAGACCAACATCAAGGCCGAAAACGCGACCAGAAACGTCGGGAGGAAAAAGAAAAGGGCGTACGCGGCGATGAGTCCGGAAAGAAACCCTACGTTGATCGGCAGCCGCGACATGTGGGCCGCCGGCGCATCTTTGTCGACCCAGGTGAGCAGGCGTGCCCACACGAACAAAACAATCAACGGCGGGACGATCTTGATCAGGCTGACGTAGCCGCCGCCCTCGACAACAGCAACGATCGGGTCAAATGCCATCCGTACTCCTCTGGAACCTCTCGGGACTCGTTTCCCCGCCCCGGCCGGCGTCGCGTGCAACGACGGCAGCACCCCGCCGCGGTAGCCGCACACCTTCATTCTAGTGAC
>JBKJRK010000533.1:0-7744 GCA_046593135.1 Tepidisphaeraceae bacterium
GCCGTCGTATCAGGTGTTCAACCTACACCAGCGTATCCGCACGGAGCGCCGGCTGACGGCCGTCGTGTTGGCGGCTCGGCTGCACCGGGTTGAACGTGGCAATTGGCCGACGTCGCTCGAGGTGCTCGTGCCGACCTACCTGCCGAAAACGCCCATCGACCCTTTCGACCCGGCGGGAAAGCCGCTGCGATACCTCATCATTCCCCGCGGGCAGGCCGACGGCTCAGATCGCCCGATTGTCTACAGCGTTGCCGACGACGGCCGGGACGACACCGCCGCCGGCGCCGCCCCGCCGGGCTGGCCGCTACACGACTGGGCGAATGGCGCAACGTGGGGAATCACCATTCCCGATCAGTGGCGCGACATCTCGCGCTGGGCTATAGCGCCAGCGCCACCGTCGCTGATTGCGGAAGACGAATCAGACGAGACTCTCAATGACCAGAGCGACAAACCCGACGCACCACGGAAGGACGACGAAGGTCAGGGGGATCAGGAGCCCGCTGGAGACGAAGATGGCGCCGTCCGCCAGGACGGCTCGACCCCTCCGCCCGGGGGTGATAGCCGATAGCAATTGAGACGTCGTCATGACGATAGCGAAGAACACGACGACGACTATTACGAAATCGGCAATCTCCAATGCCAGGATCAGCTTTGCGGCAAGTGAACGGTCACTGCCGACAATGTTCGCGCCGTAGGCTGTCAACGTCAGCAGAGTCACCAAAACAGGGAAGAATGCGAGCGGAGCGGAGGCGTAGTAGCTGAGTGCGATGGCACGGTTCTGCCGTACGATACTAAGCGACCGCGGCGCGAACCAATAGCTGCCGGCTCCGGTCATCAAAACGAAAAAAAACAGGACGCACAGCGGAATCACGGGGTACAGGCGGGCACCTGCGAACCACGGCACGATCAAGTTGGCAACGCCGGGCTGGCCCGCGCTGCCGTAAAGCGCGGGACCCAAAAAGTTGCCGCCATCCAGCCATTCGCCGCGGAGCATCGCGAACACAGCCAATGCAATCGGACCGGCCGCGGCAAGAAGAACTGTCACCGCACGGAAGCTTTGCGAATCCGCAAACCGCACCGGGCGGTTCAGTTCCTCCGCGAGCCGTTTCGGGTGGAACGTGGCGAGCCACACCGTCGCCCAATACGCCCGGACCCGTCCCAACCGCCGCCGGTGCGACCACGGGATGCGCGAGACACCGGCCTCGGTTCGGTCGATGACCAAGCCGCATTCCGGGCAACGATCGCTCTGCTCGATCCCGCGCAGGGCATAGCCGCAGTCGGGGCAGTGCAGGTCGTCGAGCGGAGTGGACGATGAGGACATCGCTGCAATATTCGATCATAGCGATGGCGTGGGCAAGCGAGTGACCCACGCGTTCGTGTGCGTGTAGGCAGCCCCCCGAGTCCTGGGAGCCGGGCTGTCCTCCGCCCGGTCGGACCGGGTCGAGGACGACCCGGCTCTGCGGGCGGGAGGGCGATCCCGGGACTTCGTTTACTTCAGCAAATCATCCAGCAGCCGATCGACGGCGACGTCGAGTTTTTTGTCGTCGTCGTAGGTGCCGGCTTCGATTTGGGACTTGACGTCGGCGACCTTATCAATGCGGACGCCGTCGTCGGACTTGAGCGCCGTAAGGAGGTGGCTGACGCCGGACAGTTCGAGCCGGTCGGCGGCGCGAAGCTGTTTGGGGGCGTCGGTGGGGATCGTCTTTTGGACCGGGTTGTTAACGATCTTCTGAACGGGGGAACTGCTACCGATGTTGTTGACGTTCATCGCTTCGACTCCGCGAGGTCCGGGCTGCCACGCCCGGGCGATTACTCTCAACCCGGCGACTCCATCGCCGTGGTTACCGACGTTCTGGCTGCCGTCGACACAATCCGTATCGACGCAACTTTCGCCATAACTTCACGCCGCAAAGCAGCGTGATTAAATGAACTAACTTCAGTTTTTACTGCGACTTAAGTTCCATCGAGATGCCGACCGCGCGATTTCTTCCATTTTTCCCGGCAGTTATCGGGCGTTCAAACTCGACCCAGATTACCACATCACATGCATCTTTACTAACCGGAACATCCGGAAGGTCCAACAATTTGGTTCTTATCGGACAGCTTAGTTACCGGACGACGCTCTTGCCGAGCAAGATGGCCTCGGTCAGACGACTTGTCATCACCTGGTTCCGGTAGACCAAGGGAAGCAAAAATCGAAAATTCTGTTGGGGCCCGCGGAGGTAGTCCCCGAGGGTCGTGCGCCAGCGGTGCCGATAGGCTTGGAGGGCGTCCTGAAGGTGGGGCTCGTTCAGCGCCTTCTTCAACGCGTCGGCGGCATGGATGGCGGACCAGCAATTGGGATAGATGTCTTCGCTTGAAGCCGAGTAAAATCCCCCGGCCGGGCCGACGAGCAGCGTGCGGTCGCCGACGCCCTCGTGGGCCAAAGCACCCGCAAGCGGCAGGTCCATCGATTCGATCAAGTCGAACGGGATCTCGCCCTTGTCGCTGAGAGCTTTGCTGCGCCGCAGTAGTTCGACCCAATGCTTTAGCAGTTCGATCGGCTTCACCCGCCCCACCGTTTCGATCGGCTGCTCGACCGCCAGTTGCGCGCCCTTGGGCCCGGGCAATAGCCACGCCCAGCAGAGCATCTCTTTCAGGTTGAGCGACATGGGAATCACCGGCCGGCTGCCGAAGTCGGCCCATTTAGAGCCGGACAGTCTGATAAATGAGTAGCGGTGAACGATATCAACGCCCCACGAATCGGGCAGGCCGAGCCGTTTCTGCTCGGGTTCGGGGATCGACCCGGCTATAACCAGCGCTTTCGGGCGCAGCTCGCTCTTGCCGGCCGTTACCTCGGCGCCGCGCTCGTCGAGCCGGTGGATCACGAGGGTCTTGGGCGTCAGCAACTGCACGTCCTGCGACTCGGCCACGCTTTGCATGGCGGCGCGGATCGCTTTGTAGGTGCAGACGTATGCCAGCGCGGACTTGTTCCGGTGCTCGCTGTGAGTCTCGGGGTCGTCGGAAAGGAAACGCAACCCGTACACGGCCGTCATATCGAGCTTGCGCTTGAGCGGCTCCAGGAGCGGGTGCAGGCTAAACAGAGCGGGGTTGATAATGACCAGCCGGTCGGGCTCGGCCTCACCGGGGATCGTCGCATGGGCGACCCGGAGCTTGGTTTTATGTTGCAGCAGGGCCGCTGCCAGATAAGCAGACGGATGCTCCCCGAGGACCAACACGTCGAGTTCAGGAGTGGATGAAGCCATACAGTTTGGTGCGATCATACCGATGCCGCGCGCCGCGGTATAGCGGCTGATGAGGCAGGCACGCCGGTTGCTCTCGGATTCCTAAGGCGCCGAGCCTCGTCCGCTCGATTGAACGACTCATGTGAGTCTCTTCGGGCACAATTGACGGCGCGAAAGGACACACTGCAATGCGAACGCTATTCACTGCATTTTTTGTTTTGGCGATGGCCACGGCGTTGACCGGATGCAAGGTCGGGGGAGAAATTGACCCTGACGGCAGCGTTTCTTACAGTAAAGTTTTGCCTCGGTAAGTGTGACAGTGGATTTTAGGTGGTTCATGGCCCGCCGCAGGCTTACGGCCTGCGGCGGGATTCTATCATGGAAAAGACGATCGCCACGTTGGTGTTAGTCGTGTTGATCTCGACGTTGCTCGGGACGAGTGCGTGCCGTCAGGATCTTCATGACACGCACGTTTCCACGGAAGCAGCGTCGCAGCGCTAAGGGAGTGTTATTTCCCGAGGGTGGGCCGGGGTTGTGCGCTCAGCGGCCGTTGCTGCCTTGTGACGATGCGCTCCTGCCGCTAGCTTTCCCCGCATGTCTATCTGGCCGCGCGCAGTGCTCTTTGATTTCGACGGCGTCCTCGTCAACAGCGAACCCCTGCACTTTTTCGCGTTCTGTGACGTGCTTAAAACAGAACACATCGAACTCACGGAGGACGAATACTATCGCGACCTCATCGGGTTTGATGACCGCGGTGCATTCGGTCACGTCTTTGAAAAGCGCGGTCTGGCGCTCGACCCCAAGACGTTGCTGTCGCTGATGGGGCGAAAGAGCCGCGTGATGATGAACTTCATCCGCCGCCGTCAATTCAAGGCTTTGCCCGGCGTCGAAGAGTTCGTGCGCACCCTTTGGCGGCGCATGCCGCTGGCCATCTGCACGGGTGGTTTGCGTGAGGAGGTCGAGGGGATGCTGGAAGGCATTGCCTTGCGCGACTGCTTCAGTGTGATCGTGGCGGCCGAAGACGTCGAAAAGGGCAAGCCGGACCCGTCGGGCTACGTGCTCGCGGCCAAGCTGCTGTCCGAGAAGCTGAGGCTCGTGCGGCCGCTTAGGCCGGCGGATTGCCTCGTCGTCGAAGACGCACCGACGGTGATCCGCGCCGTGTCGTCAATCGGATTTCCCACGCTCGCCGTCGCCAGCAGCTACCCCGAAGCCAAGTTGACCGACGCGAGGTGGATTGTGAAGTCGCTTCGCCCGGCGGAAGTGCAGAATGAAATCCCCCAACTGCACTTGCTCGACGAAGATTCGGACGCGTAACCGGGGTGGCAGGGTTGTCGAGCACGCCGTCGCGCTGGCTATTCAATCTTGCAGGAAATGCCCGCGTCCCGCAGCGACGCTCGAATCTCTTCGATATGTTCCGCGTCGCGCGTCTCGAGCGTGAAGGAGATGTTCACGGTGCCGACGTCGCCGGGCGCGAAATGCCGGTCGTGCTCGACGTCTTTTACGCTCGCACCGGTCGACGCCAATACGGCGGCGATGCGCGCCAATGACCCCGGACGGTCGCTCATCGACGCGACCACGCGACACAATCGGCCCTCCGCAGCCATCCCGCGTTCGATGATCCGGCTGATGAGCGTGACGTCTATGTTTCCGCCGCAAAGGCAAAGAACGACCTTCTTCCCTCGCAAGCTCTCCAGCCGGGCCATCGCGGCCGCCAAGGGTACGGCGCCGGCGCCTTCGATGACCGTCTTCTCCAATTCCAACAGCCTCAGGATCGACACGGCGATCTGTGACTCGTCGACCATCACCAGGTCGTCCATCACCTGTCGCGCGATCTCGAAACACAGCTTTCCAACTTCCGCGACCGCGAGCCCGTCGGCGAGCGTCGGCTTAGTATCGATTCGTGTTACGCATCCCGCATCGAGAGACGCCTTCAACGTCGGCGCATGAAGCGGCTCGACGCCAATGACGCACACGCCCGGCTTGAGCGCCTTCACAGCGGTCCCCACCCCCGAAATAAGCCCCCCGCCGCCGACCGGAACGATCACGGCGTCGAGGTCCGGCACGTCTTCGACGATTTCGAGCCCCATCGTCCCTTGACCGGCAATAATGTCTGGGTCGTCAAAACCCGAGATAAAAACGCGTCCCTCGTCATGAGCCGCCTGCAGCGCGCAATCTTTCGCATCGGAATAGGCATCGCCGTGAAGAACCACCTCCGCGCCGAACGAGCGGCAGTTTTTCACTTTTACGAGCGGCGCGAACTTCGGCATGACCACTTTGACGGAAATCCCGAGATCCTGCCCGTGATAAGCCAGCGCCAGCGCGTGGTTCCCGGCCGACGCCGCCACGACACCGCGTTTTTTTTCGTCGTCGGACAGCAGCAGCAACTTATTCCGCGCCCCGCGCTCCTTGAACGAGCCCGTCATTTGAAGGTGGTCGAGTTTGCAATAAATCTCGCATCGCGCCAGCCTGCTGAGCGAGAGGGAGTACGGGCACGGGCTGTGATAAATGACGTCCCGGATTCGCTCACGGGCGGCGCGGATGGAGTCGAGGGTGACGGGCATATGACTTTATCTCATTCGCCTCGATCCGCGGCTCCCTCTCCCGGTACGCCGGGAGAGGGAAAGAAGGCCAAGTTGCTTGCTGGCTCTGCGTGCTCCGTACGTGGCACGCAACCCTACGCCGCGACGGTCTTCACGGGTTGCATGATCCAGCGGCGGACTCCGTTGACGTAGCCTTCCCAACTGCTGCTGCTGCGCACCTTCAGGAAGGAGGCAAACAGGCCGTCGAGCGCGGCGCAGAGGTCGCGGAGCAGCGTGACGCGCTCCTCGAACAGCACGCGCGGGTTCTCGGCTTCTTCGACATCGGGAAGCTTGGCGGCGCCAAAGGAGAGCTGTTCGGGGTTGAGCGTGAAGCTGTACTGCTGCCGGTTCGCGTCAATGATCATCCCGGCTTTGCGCGGGACTTTTCCGCTGCGAAGCCCGTCGAGCGCTTCGGGCATCCGGCTGGGACCGTCGCCCTTGAGGGCGTCGCGGCCGGTCTGGCCGTAGGCGCAGTCGAGGTCGAGGCTGCGGTCGATGTAGACCGTAACGTCGCCGGCTTTCTCCGTCCCGATGATGCCGGTCCGGCTGTCGGCTTCGTGCCAGAGCCAAAGAAGAAACTCGTTGCCCAGAAAATCTTTCGGCTCGGGGCCTTTCATCACCCACGGATACTCGGGGTGCTGGCTTTCGCCCTCGGGGCCGTGGACGAACCGCGTCGGCCGGAAATCTTCATAGTCGCGCCGCTTGCCGCGCTCTTCGCAGACCCGCAGCCCGAGCGAACCAGCCGTCACCGGAACAAGATCCAGCTCGAACGTGCGGTGGAAAATTTCCGCGAGCTTCTCGAACGATTTCCCCGACGCCGAACAATAAACCGTCTGCGACGGCACGTCCCACAAAATCGGCACGAGCTTACTGCGGCGGAAGTGCCCCTCGCGCAGCTCGTCGTCCATCTTCTTGCGGATCGATTCCTTCACGTCCTTCTTTTGGGTCTTGGAGATGAAGCCGGACGGGTTCTCCGACGCGACGGCGTCTTCTTCCATCAACTCCCAGGCCTTCTTGAGTTCGCCGGGCACTTTGTTGGTGTCGATGCGCAGGGCGAAGTGGACGGCGTCGGCGAAGACGTTGTGGTCGAAGCTGAAGGTGGCGTCAAAAACGTGACGGCCGCCCGACCAGCCGTACTCTTCCTCGCCGGGGACGCCGAACTCGCTGGGCTTCAGCGCATTGGCGGCGAGCTTGTCGAGAACCTTCTGATCGACCGCCTTGGGACTCTTGCCCACGACCATGAAGCGGCGAAATGACACGGAACCGGCGGCGAAACCCATCGTGAGTGACCTCAATTACGCGGCAGCAACAGATGCGCCTCAAGCTGACGACGCCCGAGCGCGGGGCGGGATCGTAGCAGCCGACGTGCAGGCGACCAACCGGCCCGTTGCGACTTCGACAGCATTCGCGCATGTTATCCACACCCAATGTCACGTAAGTACCTCTTCGCGTTGCTTGTGTCGCTGCCGACCGCCCTTGCGTTTGCGGAAAACGCGCCGGAAAAGCCTGCCGCCTCCCCGTTTCCCGCGGCGACGCCGCAGGCGGTCGTCGAGGTGACGGGAAAAGTATTTCCGTCGGTCGTACGGCTCGACGTGGCGCAGGAGGTCTACTCCGACGGCAAACGGACGCTCCAGCGCGGGATCGGCTCCGGCGTCATCATTGATGCCGAGGGACGCATCCTGACCAACTACCACGTCGCCGGCCGGGCCGCGGAGATCTACATCACGCTGTTCAACAAGGAACGCGTACCCGCCAAGCTGGTGGGCGACGACCACTGGACCGATCTGGCGATCGTTCAGCTCGACAAGGACGAAGTGAAAAAGAAGAAAGTCGAGTTCAAGTTCGCCGAGCTTGGCGAAAGCAAAGGTCTGATCCCAGGCCAGGATGTGATGGCCGTCGGCACGCCTTTTGGCCTGGCCCGCACCATGACCCTGGGCGTCG
>JBKJRK010000566.1:0-6363 GCA_046593135.1 Tepidisphaeraceae bacterium
CCTGGAAGTCGTGGCCGGAGACGCCGTCTTTGACGACGTTGTAGGCGTAGTCATCCGTTTCGCCGTAGGTCATGCCGCCTTTGATGCCGCCGCCGGCCATCCAGATGGTGAACCCGCGGTTGTGGTGGTCGCGGCCGTCGGCGCCGCCCTGGACCATCGGGGTGCGTCCGAACTCGCCGGCCCATATGACGAGCGTTTCGTCGAGCAGGCCGCGCTGCTTCAGGTCTTTCACGAGTGCGGCGGCGGGCTGGTCGGTTTCGGCGCAGTTGGCGCGGACGCGGTTGGTGAGGTCGCCGTGGGTGTCCCAGGCTTCGTGAAAGAGCTGCACAAACCGCACGCCGCGCTCGACGAGCCGGCGGGCGAGCAGGCAGTTTCGGGCGAAGCCGGGCTTGGCGGGGTCGACGCCGTACAGGGCGAGCGTTGCGGGATTTTCCTGCGACAGGTCCATCAATTCCGGCGCGCTCGTCTGCATTTTGTACGCCATCTCGTACGCCTGGATGCGTGCGGCGATTTCGGGGTCGCCAATTTCGGCGAACTGCATGTCGTTGAGGCGGCGGAGGCTTTCGAGCGACGCGCGTTGGGCGTCGTTGTCGAGCCCGCGGGGGTTGGAGAGGTAAAGTACCGGGTCGCCGCCCGAGCGGAATGGCACGCCGCCGTACATGGTCGGGAGGAATCCGGGCCCCCAGTTGCTCGCGCCGCCGCTCGTGCCGTTGGCGCTGCTGAGGACGACGTAGCCGGGCAGGGTTTGCGAGTTGCTGCCCAGGCCGTACACCGACCACGCCCCCAGGCTCGGCCGGCCGAACTGCTGGCTTCCGGTGTTCATGAAGATCTGGCCGGGCGCGTGGTTGACGGCGTCGGTCTGCATCGAGCGGACGATGCAAATGTCGTCGGCGATGGAACCGGTGTGGGGCAATACCTCGGAAATTTCGGCGCCGCATTTCCCGTAGCGGTTGAATTTGAACTTCGGCCCGAGCAGCGCCGAATTGGGGTTGATGAACGCGGCGCGGTATCCCTTGAGGAGGTCGGCCGGGGGCAACTGCCCGTCGCGCTTCGTGAGTTCGGGCTTGTAATCAAAAAGGTCGAGGTGGCTCGGCGCGCCGGCCTGGAACAGGTAGATGACGCGCTTGGCCTTGGGGGCGAAGTGCGGGAACTTTGGCGCCAGCGGGTTCGCCGCCGCACCCGGTGCCGGCAGGGCCGCTTCAGCGGCCCTGGCCTGGTTCGTTCCGCGCATCATCGACGCCAACGCGATCGACCCGAGGCCGACCCCACACTCTTTGAAAAACCAACGCCGGGCGAGGAGCTTGCTGGTTTCTTCGTTGATTTCGTTTCGCAGGTTCATGGGCGTTGCACTCTTTTCGTGGCGAGGGCGTCTCGCCCTCGTCTTGATTCGGGAAACGCGGGCGAGACGCCCGCGCCACGTTCAAAGTTTGTCCGTATTCAACTCTTCGTCAGGGTCTCATCCAAGTTCAACAGCATGCGGCCGACGATCGTCCACGCGGCCGCGTCGGTCGGGGTGGCGCCGTCGGGAATCGCGGGCAGTTTCGCGGCGTCGCCGGTTGTCAGCTCGCGCGAGCTCATCCAGCCGTCGGCAATGCGCTTCTTTTGAGATTCGAGCAGCTTGAGCACTTCCGCGATCTCCGCGGGCTTTGGCGTTCGCCCGGTACAGAGCCGGAAGGCGTAGGCGGCGCGCTCGGCGTCGGTTTTGCCCGCTTCGCGGAGGATGCGGAGCGAAAACGCTTGAGCCGCTTCCAGGAAAACAGGCTCGTTCAGCGCCGCCAGGGCCGCGAGCGGCGTGTTGGAGCGCATGCGCCGGGCGCAGGAGAAGTCGCCGTTGGGGGCGTCGAAATTCTGGAGCAACGGGTCCGGCATCGAGCGCCGGCGGAACGCGTACAGCGAGCGGCGGTACCGCTCGGGGCCGGTGGCAGTCTTCCAGAAGTCGACGGCGATGAAGCTGGAGGCGAAGAAATTATCCGGCACCGGCGGGAAAAAGCTCGGCCCGCCGACGTGGTTATTCAGCAGCCCGGCCGCCGCCAGCGCGCCGTCGCGCACGACTTCGGCGTCTGACCGGAAACGGGGGCCGCGGGCGAGCAGTTGATTCTTCGGATCGCGCTCGAGCAGTTCCGGTGTGTACCGCGAAGACTGCCGGTAGGTCGCCGACGTAACGATCGTGCGGATGAGCTGCTTACTGCTCCAGCCTTTGTCCATGAACTCCACCGCGAGCCAGTCGAGCAAGCCGGGCTGAACCGGATCGCTCGCGCGAACGCCGAAGTCTTCGCTGGTTTCGACCAACCCGATGCCGAAGATCGCCTGCCACGCGCGGTTCACGGCGACGCGCGCGGTGGTCGGCGATTGGCGGTCGGTGAGCCAGCGGGCGAGCGTGAGCCGGTTGAGCGGCGCATTCGGGTCGGCGAGCGGGTGGAGGAACGCGGGCACGCCGGGCGTGACGGGCGTCGTGGGCTTGTCCCACACGCCGCGGTCGAGCATAGTCGTTTGGCGTGCGAATTCGGGCGTGCGCTGGGCGAGGTTGAGGATGCTTTCGCCCACGGGGAACGTCGCCCAGAGCTTGTTGATTTCGGCATCGGCGGTGTGGTACTCCGGAACGGTCGTTCGCCAGTATGCGAAGATCGCGGCTTCCTGTTCGGGCGTCCGCTTTTCCGGCGCGAGTTGAATTACTTCGCGCACGGAGGGCGGCAGCAGGTCGGCTTTGGGCGAGCCGGCGGTGGTGACGCTCAGTCGAAACCGGCCGGGGATCTGGCTCGTGTTGTTGTCGTTGCCGCTGTGACGGAATCGGAAGGTGAATTTGAACTTCGTGCCCTCGGGGTAGCCGAACGGCTTTTCGAACTGCATGACGGCGACGGAATCCAGATGCCGCCGGCCCGGGCCGCGATCGGCGCCCCAAGCGGTGTGGTCGATGCCGTCGACTAAAAAGCCGACCGGGCCGCGAATCCGGTTGTCCGGTTCGCCGCGGCGGTAAGGCGGGGCGATCGGGTGCTGCAACTGGTCGAAATCGGTCGAAGCGTTGACGAGCTTGACGGGCTCCCACTTGGTGTCGCCGGTCTTTTGTGCTTCGCAGACGAGTTCGGAGATGGCGAACGTTCCGTCGCCGCCGCGCCCCGGCCCGCCGAACGGCAGGTCGCCGTGCGTGAGCGTTTCAAGGCGGAGGGCAGTCAGGTTCGTCTGTTTGGTGTCGGAGTAGACGACCAGGTCGCCGTCGCCCGGGCGGAAGCCGAGCGTCATGACACAATTGTCCGGCCGCGTTTCGGGGTGCGTGACGCCGCCGCCCCACTCGGGGTCGATCGGCTTCAACTGGTCCCACGGCAGCACGTCTTTCTTCGCCGCTTCTTCCCACGCGCGCTGTTTCGCTTGCCAGTCGGCGTGTTCCGCTTTCAGCTTCGCTTCCTGGGCCGCGACGCCTTCGTTGATCTTATTGATCTGGGCAAGTTGCTCCGGCGTGTAGATCCAACTGATGGCTTCGTAATCGTTGTTGATGAACGCCATCAGCCGGAAGTACTCCTCGTGCGTGATGGGGTCGTACTTGTGCGTATGGCACTGGGCGCATTGGATCGTAAGCCCCAGGATGCTCTTCCCGACCGTGTCCATCCGGTCGAACATTCCCTCCATGCGGAACTGCTCGGGGATGATCGCGCCTTCCTCGTTCACCATCCCGTTTCGGAAGAACCCGGTGGCGATGCGCTGGTCCTGCGTGGCGCCGGGGAGAAGGTCGCCGGCGAGTTGTTCGGTCAGGAACTGGTCGTACGGGAGATCGCGGTTGATGGCGTTAATAACCCAGTCGCGCCAGGGATGCTGCTTGCGCGGCAGATCTTTTTCGTAGCCGTCGCTGTCGGCGTAGCGGGCGGCGTCGAGCCAGTGGCGGGCCCACTTTTCGCCGTAGTGGGGGCTGGCGAGAAGGCGATCGACCTGCTTTTCGTAAGCGTCGGACGCGGTATCACCGGCGAAAGCGTCGATTTCCTTCGGCGTCGGCGGCAACCCGACCAGGTCGAGCGACAGCCGGCGGAGCAGCGTCGCGCGGTCGGCTTCGGGGGAAGGTTTGAGCTTCTCGGCGTCAAGGCGGGCGAGGACGAACGCATCGATCGGATTGCGGGCCCGAGCCGTGTCGCTCGGCGTTGGCGCGGTGGGGCGTTGCGGAGGGGTGAAAGCCCAGTGCGCTTTATATTTTCCGCCTTGCGCCACCCACTGCTTCAATATCTCAATCTGTTCGGGCTTGAGCTGGTTTTTGGCATCGGGCGGCGGCATGACCGTGTCGGGGTCGCTTGTCGTAATCCGAGCGATCATCTCGCTTTCGAGCGGCTTGCCGGGAACGATCGGCGTCTTGCCGGACTTGCCGGCACGCATCGTCTCCTCCGGCGAATCAAGGCGGAACTTACCCTTGCGCGTGGCGGGGTCGGGGCCGTGGCAATGGAAGCAGGCGTCCGAGAGAATCGGGCGGACGTCGCGCGTGAAATCGACCGCCCCGGCCGCCGGCGCGTCGGCCCCTGCCGAAACACCGCCCATCAGCCCGCAGGCTGTCGCCGCGAGGAAAACCACTTTTGATGTCAAGCAACGACTCCGTGTCACGCGAATCCTCCGGCCGCTCGGCAACCACTCTGTCGAGCGGCACTTACAATAAGACGCCGGCGCGGCCCTTTGGTTCGACGACCGCGCGGTGATCCTTTACATCGGGCGAATTGAGGACTTTTCTCCCGTCGTAGTCACCGTAGTATCAACGCGTCGACGGAAATACGGGATCATCGCCAAATGAGGTCAGTCGAATTGTGATAGACCGCTCGAACGAATCCGTTGTCGAAAAGCAGTCACGGTTTAACCGCTCGACGCAAGCGCACTGGCTCCATTTTACGCCGCACCGCGCCCGGGTACAGGAACTGATTCTTACGGGGCGGACCGGCCACAAGCAAGGACGCCTTTGCGCCTTGGGCGCCGGAAATTGCAATGATCTAGAGCTCGCCTTGCTGCTGGACGCTTTTGCCGAGGTGCATCTGCTCGACATCGATCCCGCGGCCCCGGCCCAAGCTGCCCAACGACAAGGGGTTGCGGATCATGTGGGGCTGGTGATTCATGCGCCTGTCGATTTAACGGGGATCGCCGACCTCGTCTCGGGATGGAAGAAGCAAAGGCCGACGGTCGCCGACGCGCATGTTGCAGATCGGCAGTCGGCGAACGCCCCAACGCCGGACCTCAAGGTATCATTCGACGTTGTGCTATCCTCGTGTGTTTTGTCGCAGATCGTCGGCTACGCGACCGATGCCCTTGGCGGCGATAAGCACCCTGGCTTCCGCGACTTAGTGCTGGCCATTCGTGCCCGGCACTTGCGGATTATGCTCGACCTGTTGAAGCCCGGCGGAACGGGGCTGCTCGTCTGCGACCTGGTTTCATCGGATTCGCAAGCCGACCTGCGGCGTGTGCCCGAACACGAACTGCCGGGTTTAGTGAGCAAGCTGGCCCGCGACGGCAACTTTTTTTCCGGCCTTTTCCCTGACGCGCTCGCATCGGCGTTCCATTCCGATCCTGCTCTGGCGCCGCGCGTACAAAATGTCAGATTACTCACACCGTGGCACTGGCGGCTCGGGCCGCGGAGAACGTTTCTAGTTTACGCCATGCGTTTTCTCAGGGCCGATTCCGCGGCGATAGTCGTTGCATAAATCGACCATCTTATCCACAGGCTTATCCACCGTCGTTGTCGACTTAACCGTGTTTTTGCAGCGCCAAACGGGGCGACCGCGGTTACTAAAATCTCGTTGACTTGATCTTCATAGGCCGATAATTTTCGGCCACTTCGCACATCCCAACGGGACGTCTCCGCTGGTCCTTCACGCGAATCTCGAATCGCGGGCGCGCTGCCCGCACGGAAGCTCCCCGCGCGCTGGGGAGTCAGGTATTCGGCACGAGGCGACGCCATGGCGGGCACGAACAGCACGTATCGCGTGACGATCGATATTCCGAAGATTCAAGCCAACGTCTACGCCTGCGAAGGAGGCCGACTCTCCGAGCTGGCGGTGCGGAACTGGCTCCGCAGCGTCGGATTCCACCCCGAACCCAGCGGCGTCACCTGGATCGCCACCGACGACGGATTGAGACGACTCGACCAATCTGAAATCGTCCGCGCCGAACGCCTCCACAACTTCGCCGGACCCAAGGCGGCGTGCTGAAGCCTCCCTATTAAGCCGCAAGGGCGTGGCACGCACGGTTGTGCATGCCACGCCCTCTCGCGGCGTCAAGGATGGTCATCCGATCGATGGCGCTGGCGAGCCCACCGATTTCGGATTGCTCCAAACACTCAAAGAGTGCCTCTTCCGACCACATCTGTGCGCTGCCCTTGATCTCGGTACGGCAAAGTCGCCGTAAACA
>JBKJRK010000100.1:0-6419 GCA_046593135.1 Tepidisphaeraceae bacterium
TGGAAGCCCGTGCCACGAAACGCAGTCGCCGAATCCGTCACGCACCCTGTACGAGGCGACGCAGGCGCCTCGGCTACAGATCAAACGCCGTTCACGATACACTCATCATTCTTATGCATCCCAAGGATTCGGCCGTCGACTCGTCCCGCCACGTCGTACGAGATGTGATTTCATCGCAACCCGTCGTCGACATGCACACGCACCTGTACCCGCCGAGCTTCGGCACGCCGGTGGCCAATGCGACGGGCAAGACCGACCCGGCCGGTTTGATGCTGTGGGGCATCGACGAGTTGGTAACGTACCACTACCTGATCGCCGAGGTCTTCCGCGTTGTGCCGCCCGGCAGAATGCCGTACGAGCAGTTCTGGAAAATGCCGAAGCCCGCGCAGGCCGACCACGTCTGGAAGCACCTGTTCGTCGAACGCACGCCCATCAGCGAAGCATGTCGCGGCGTCCTCACGTCGATGAAGCTGCTGGGACTGGACCCGGCGGCGAAAAATCTTGCCTCGGCGCGAAAATGGTTCGCCGAGCAGGACCCGTCAAAACAGATCGACCGGGCCATGGACATCTCCAAGGTCCGCTCGATCACCATGACCAACAGCATCTTCGACGACAACGAGCGAAACCGTTGGATCGCCAACCCGAAGGTCGGGTCCGACCCCCGCTTCACGGCGGTTTTGCGGATCGATCTGATGCTGCTCGACTGGCCGCAAGCGGGGCGGCTGCTGGCGGAGTGGGGTTACGACGTTTCCCCCGAGCCGCAGCCCAGCGCGAAAAGCATCGAAGCGGCGAGAACGTTCCTGCGCGACTGGATCGACCGCATGAAGGCGATCTACCTCGCGGTCAGCTTGCCGCCGACCTTTCGCTATCCCGCCGACGCCGACGATGCGGCCGGCCGCGCGGGGCAGTCCGTCCTCGAACAGGTCGTCTTACCCGTTTGTGCCGAGCGGAACCTGCCCTTTGCGATGATGATCGGAACCAACCGGCAGGTAAACCCGCTGCTGCGCGACGCCGGCGACATGGTCGGGCCTGCCGACGTGACCTCAGTCACGAACCTCTGCCGCGCGTTCCCGACCAATCGCTTCTTCGTCACGATGCTCGCCCGCGAAAACCAGCACGCGATGTGCGTCGCCGCCCGAAAATTCGCGAACCTGATGTTGTTCGGCTGCTGGTGGTACCTGAATAACCCGTCGCTGATCGACGAGCTGACGCGCATGCGGATCGAGTTACTGGGCACAAGCTTCATCCCGCAACACTCCGACGCGCGGGTTCTTGAGCAACTGCTTTACAAGTGGGACCACAGCCGGCGGCTTATTGCGAACATCATGGCCGAAAAGTACGCCGACATGGCCGAAGCCGGCCGCCCCCCAACAGACGACGACGCCCGCCGCGACGCGAAGCTGTTCTTCGAAGGCAACTTCGCCCAGTTCCTGGCGGGATAATTCTTTCGTTAAAAAAAGTACTGGCGGAGCGTGTCACGCTCCGCCGGTACTTTTGTAAATCTTTTTTAACGTCGAATCCCGGCCCCTAGCCCGAGCGATGCCGACGACCGATTGCTTCAATACTTCAGCGGCTTGATGCCGTTCCGCCGGCGCCTCCCCAGCATTCCCAGCGCCCCGACGGCCAACAGCCCCAGGCCCGTCGGCTCGGGCACCGCGGCCACGGCGGCGAGCATGAAGTCGCGTTGGTCGCTCGACAGACCCGACGCCCCGGACACCAGCCCCGACATCACCGACAACTGCCCGCCCTGGTCGTTGTAACCGGCCAGGAACTGCGTGAAGTCGTCCGCGTCCACCAGGCCCGAGTAGTCGAAGTCCCCGTTCAGCCACGTCTGGGTCACCGTCAGCGGGCCGTTGACCCCGTTGTTGTTGTACCCGCCGAGGAACTGCGTGAAGTCGTCCGCGTCCACCATGCCGTCCAGCGTCGCGTCGCCGTAGTAGGTGTACCTCACCAGGATGTCGTCGCCGTCCACGGCCACGCCCTTGAAGTCCGACGCCCCGTACTCGGCGTTGTCGGCGAAGCCGATCGCCGTCTGGGTCTCGGCCGGCGGCGAGGCCAGCGCCGCCGCCGCGGCGTCGGAGCTGTTGATGCCCGGGCCGTCCCAGGTGCCGCCGTTGAACCCCGAGGTGATCAACGCCGTCACCGCCGCCAGGTTCGAGTTCTTCACCACCATGTGGTTACGCGTCAGGTCCAACTGGCCGGTGCCGTTGGCCACGATGCTGCTCACCGACAAGGCCGTCGGCAAGGTCGCCTGGGCCCGCACGGTACCCCCGGTATTGATCGTCACCGCGCCGCTGCCCAGGGCGTTGCCGTTGGCGGCGACGAGCGTGCCGGCGTTAACCGTTGTGCCGCCGGCGTAGGGGTTGGCGGACGAGAAGGTGAGCGTGCCGGGGCCGGTCTTGGTGACGCTGGCGCCCGGGCCGCCGGCCACGAGGGACGAAACGGTCCCGGTGGCCCCGGAGGCGACGTTGAACGTGCCGGTGGCGATCGTGCCGCCGGCGAGGGTGACGTTGCCGCGGTCGATTCCGACCGAAGCGGCCGACTGCGTGCCGGTGACGTTGACGGTGTAGGTCCCGGTTCCGTCGGTGCCGGCGGTGAAGACGACCGGGTCGGTCGACAGGCTGTTAGCGGTCAACGTGCCCCCGGCCCCGCCGGTGGAGTCGGTGTTGAAAGTAACGGCGGTGCCGTTCCAAGTGCCCGCCGGCGTCGCGCCGCCGGCACCGGCAGTGGTGCTATTAAGGTCCCAATGCAGGACGCGGCCCAAGGCCAGGGTAATCACGCCAGTGCCGCGAAAGTAGGCATTATTCTGGAAGGTAGCCCCGCTGGAGGTGCTGCCGTAGGTCCCGGGCGCCGTCTGGGTGACGCCACCCAGAACGAGACCGCCGACGGTTTCGTTGATGCCGGCTCCGAGGGTCGTGAAGCCGCCCTCGGCATTCGGGAACGCGGTCGGGTCTTCGATGGCGTTCCCGAACGACGCGGTGTCCCCGGTCAGATTAAGGGCGGCAGAATTGGCGATCCCGTTAAGGACGCCGGTCTGGATATTAAGTTTACCAGCCGCAAGCGTGGGGAACTGGGAGGCGCTCGCGTTATCTTGCGACGAAGCACCGTCTATGAAGACGTCGCCCGAGCCCAGGGTTGAATTTGCGGCGCTCAGATGAAGCGTTCCGAGCTTGACCAGCGTTCCACCGATATAAGTGTTGGTATTGGCAAGGACCATGTTTCCGCCCGACAGCGGGCTGCCTGACATTTCGCCTTGGATCAACTTCCCGGGGCCGCTCACTACGTTTGTCAGGGTGAGGAATCCCTGGGCGTTCGTGACATTGGTGCCGAAGTTGTACGAGTTATGAACGTTGATCGCCGCAGTTTCGGCCAATACCACGGCGTTGGACAGTGACTGGTTCAAGCCGCTACCCGTTCGGATGGCACCTGGCTCATAGGCTCCGATGTAAACGCCGTTGCCCGTGTAAGGCGGCGAGGCCGGGGTGCCGGGAGGTATAATCGTGCCTAGACCCTTGAGGGTGATGACCGTGCTGGCGGTGCCGAGGGTGATGGGAGTAAGCGTTCCAACGCCCCCACCCGTTCCAACCGTGCCTTGGTCGAACAGCAACTGCCCGCCCGAGTTTACCGTCACGGCCGAGGTTCCCGTCACCGTGGCGGTGGGATTGAATCGCAGCCGACCCTGTTCGACAAGAATCGCCCCCGTGAAGCTCCTGTTTGCCGCATCGGCCAAGGACATCGTGCCCAGGCCTTTTTTCGTGATGCCGCCTGGGCCCGTCATGGAATTCGCGGGATCAAGAAAGCTGAGAGCGAGCCCCGAATAATTCGTCGCGCGTTGGGCGACGTTGACTTCGATGGTATCGGTCAGAACCATTGGCACGCGAATCGAGTTGACGTTGGAGCCGCCCCCGAGCGTTCCCGTATAGTTCCCGGTGAGGTTTATGAACGCCGGGCCAGTGCCAACAGCGTCGAACGTGATTGAGTTCGCCGATGCGAACGAATTAGTGAAGGTGCCGGGGTTGTCAATCGTCAGTGACCCCACTGTAACCCCAGATGCGAAGGTGATCGTGCGAGCTGCCGTCGATTGGTTGAACACTGCCACAGCGCCGATTGCGTTGGGGACGGTATCCGTGTCCCAGTTTGTGCCTGTGGTCCAAGCACTGCCGGCGGCGGGTCCGTCCCAAATCTCGGCTTGAGCAGCCGAAGCGCTGAGCGCCAGCAGTGCCGCTGATTTAACAAGCGCAGAGTTACCGCGTTTCCGCAAAGAATTCATTTTCCAGCCTCCAGAAGAGAAGTGGACCGTGGCCCACAAAAAAAGAACGCGCCAAAATTAACTACAAGATTACCAAGATTACCGCATTTTCCAGCCGCCGCCGATGAGAGAGAAGAAATCTCTCCGGTTCCTAATTATGCCAGCCGCCGTCAGGCAGCGAGGGGAGCATATAAACCAACAATAAAGTAACAGGCTTTTTCCCAAAGACAAGATAAATATTTTAACATTTTGGGATTTGAAGCGTAGAGGCTTATCCTCATTTGCACCTCGATGTTCATAGCCGACGCCCATCTCGACCTCGCTTACAACGCCCTTCGGGGCTGTGAGTTATTACGCCCTGCCCGTGAACAGGTTCGGAACGAGGAGGGAATTCCTACTGTCGGGCTCCCAGATTTGCGGGCTGGGAAAGTTGGGCTTATTTGCGCGACGGTGTTCTGCATGCCGTCTGTCGACGGACGCCCGGGATATCGGACGGTGCAGGAGGCGGGTGAGGTCGGAACCGCCCAGCTCAATTGGTATGGGGAACAAGCACATGCAGGGCATTTTCGTATCGTGCGCTGGGTAACGGATGTTCCAACAGGAGCTGAGGCTGGTGGTTCGCGTAACCCTCAAGCCGCGATTCTGCTATTGGAGGGTGCCGACCCGCTCCGCACGCCCGACGACCTTCCCGGGTGGTTTGACGCCGGCTTGCGCGTTGTCGGTCTGGCCTGGAAGCAAACGCGGTTTGCCGGCGGCACGGGTGCTCCGGGGCCGTTGACGCCGGAAGGGATCGAGCTGGTCGGGCACCTCGATCGTTTCGGCATCATCCACGACACCTCGCATTTGGCCGAGCAATCATTCTGGCAACTTTTGGAGCGTTCGGACGGGCCGGTGATGGCTTCCCACTCCAACTGCCGGGCGATCGTCCCGACCGACCGCCAACTTTCCGACGAGATGATCCGCGCAATTGTCGAACGCGACGGCGTCATCGGCATCAACTTTTATGACCGTTTCCTCCTCCCGCCCGACCAATACGGCAAACGCCGGGCAAATTTGGCCGATGTGGTCCGCCACGTCCGGCATATTTGCGACCTCGTCGGCAGCGCCAGGCACGTCGCCATCGCCACCGACATGGACGGCGGCCTTGGGCGGGACGAAATCCCGGAAGAAATCGAAACGTCGGCCGACCTTCCAAAGGTCGCAGATGCGCTGCGGGATGGGGGTTACGGATTAGAAGAAGTGACGGACATCATGGGTGGGAACTGGCTTCGTTTTTTTGGGCGCTCTCTGCCGCGGCGTTCTGTGTAGGAGCGTCTACCGCCGCTGCTCACTTCAGCATCCCGGCTTCTTTCGCGTAGTTGAACACCCCTCCGGCCTCAATAATCGGCAGCACGTCGCCGAGTGGTTTGAGGTTGTGGCGTTTGTTGCGGGTGAGGTTGACGACAAAGCCTTCGTTGAGGTGCACTTCGATTTCGTCGCCGGTGTTGATTTTGTCGGTCAGGTTGCCGTCGGATTCCAGGGGTACGAGGTACCCGCCGTTCACGCTGTTGCGGAAGAAGATCCGGGCGTAGAACTCGGCGATGACGCACTTGATGCCGGCCTCGGCCAGGGCGAGCGGCGCGTGTTCCCGGCTGCTGCCGCAGCCGAAGTTCTTGCCGCCGATGACAATCGTGTAATCTGTCCTGAACTCGTTCTCGCGCACGAATGGGATGTTGCCGTCGGGCAAGCCGCGCTGGCCTTCGGGGACGCTGCTCATGGCGTACATGCCGAAATATTTTCGCTCTTCCGGAATCGACGGGTTAAACGAGAGGTACTGGGCGGGGATGATCTGGTCGGTGTCGATATTGTTGCCCAGCACGTACGCCAGGCCGGTGATCACGCTTTCCATGGACTCTTGCCCTTCCTGCGAGGTTTCGGGGATACGGACGAAACTATAGCCGTATCGTTCGAAGGTGTAAAAAGGGAGCCATGCCGACCGAAGTTCGCGGAATCGCTAAATGCATGGGCGCGATTACGCGCCCATGCATCCCACTGCCCTGCGGGCAGCGGCCAGCGGGATCGACGCGGGCATGGGCGATTTGTCTTAAACTGCCGGCTGCGGCAACATATGGCAGCCACAATAATGGCCGGCTTCGGGCGTTGGAGAACATGGCAGGCGGCTTGGAAGGAG
>JBKJRK010000310.1:0-3174 GCA_046593135.1 Tepidisphaeraceae bacterium
GTCGCGTCGCACTTGGGGCCGATGGTCACGCAGCGGTGGTAACAGTTCCGCACGTCGCTCTCGACGAGGTGCAGCCGGGACGGCTTGGCGTCGCGCTCCCGGCCGGCGTAGACCGCCACGCCGGTGCCCCAGATCGCGGCTACGAGCGTGCGACGAACCTCGACGTCCGAGCCGTTGCCGACGGTGATGCCGTTCCAGTACGGCCCCACTATCGCGCAGTCCACCACCAGGGCCTTCGATTGCGTGAACGTCAACAGCACATCGGCGCCAATGCCGCGCTCGACGCTCGACGGTCCGACCCCCTGTAACTGCAGCCCGCGTAGCGTAACGCCTTCGGCGCCTTTTACTTCGATTGTCGGTGCGGCGGGCGCGACTTGCCGGGATTCCTCGAGAATCGCGAACCGCTCCTGCGGTGTCGCCGCCTGCTGATAGCGGCGGATGAGGTCACCCACCTGTTTGTCGCTCAAACCGGCATCAGGTTTGTCCGGCCGGAGGATCGTCTGGTCCCAGCCCGAACCGGCGAGGGTCAGGGACTTGCTGACGGTCACGCGTTCCTTGAACACGCCCTTGCCGATTGTCACGACCGCGCCGGCCGGCGCGGCGTCGACAGCCTTCTGAATCGATTCACCCGCAGCGACCTTGATTGTCACGGGTTCTTCGGCAAACACCGCGCTCTGCGACGCGGCCGCGAGCATGAGGGTAGTCAACGCAGCGAGTCGCACCTTGGCAACCATCATATTCCTCCCTTCGCGCGTCGAACTATTTCGGCGCGACGCCGCTTCACACGGTCAAACATCGGGCTCCTAGTCCGTTATACCGCGTCACTCCCTCAAGTCGAACGTCACGCTGACCTGAGCCGTGATTCCGATCTGCCCGATCGGGATCGTCTCGCCCTGAATTCCCGCACCGTTGTTCTGCACCTGAATACTGTTCTGTGTCATCATCGACCCCCGGTTTGAGCTCCCGCCCCAGCCGTAGTAGCCGAACGACCCTTCGGAGATCGAACGCGGCCGGCCGACTTGTTCGCCGAGTTCGCCCGCGAGCAACGTCGCTTTTTCTTGCGCGGCCTTGACGGCCATCTTCCTGGCTTCGTCGCGGTGCTTGCGAAGTTCCGTGCTGCGGTAATCGATTCCGATCAGCAGGTTCGCCCCGTTCCTTAGGCACGCATCGACCAGCGCCTCGGTCTTGGTCACCTCTTTCAGCGTCACGCGGTATTCACGATGGGCAAGATATCCTTCGATCCCGCGTGACGGTCCTCTGCTGTGGTAATCGATGGAGATCCGAACGTCGTCCGTTTGGACGTGCTTTTCCTCCACGCCCACGCCCTTGATCGCGGCAAGGAGGGAACGCGATCGCTCGTCGTTGTCCGCCTTCGCCTTGTCGAGCGACTTGTCGAACGTCTCGACGCCAATGCTGACGACGACTTCGTCCGGCGTCACGTAAACCGCGCTTTCGCCGGCGACGGAGATGGTGCGCCTGTCCTCGACAGACGCCGCCCCTACCGCGGGAGAAACCGTGGCTGCGGCGATGACCGACAACACTGCAAAAAAAGACGCGGATCGTGGGACAATCATGGCCGGGGCCTCCAGCTTGTTAAACGAGGCGCGCACGCATCGCCGCACGTTGCGGCGCATTCGCGCCAATCGGATAGACGTTTAGACGGGGGAAGAGTTCCCAGATCAAGCGGCCCGGCGGTGGCGGGCGGGATTGGCGAGGCTTGAAGGCTCACCGGCCGTCGCTGCGGGCTCGCCGGCGGACGCGTCCGGCTGGCGGAGGCCGCGGATGTCCTGGAGGAGTTCTTTGCGCAGGACGTAGCGTGTGACCGTGGCGGCGGCGTAGGTGAAAAGGAAGACTTCGAGCACGTGGATCTCGCGCACCCGCCCGGCGATCCACCACGCCGTCAGGGCGCACGCCGCCCACTCGGCGATGCCGACGACGGAGAAGTCGCGCCAGGGCCATCGCGTCGGCAGGAACTCGCGCTGCGTGCGGACGTATCGGACATGAAACACCGTCGCGACAAAGAGCGCCGCCGGGTAGCTCGCGGCGGCGGCCGACATCGGTTTCCAGCCCGACCAGAGCATCGCGAGGTAGCAGCCGAGTCCGACAAACCATGCACCGGCCGTCACGACGCCGAACTTCACAACCGGCGAGAGCCGGGGGAAGCAGAAGTCGTACAGCCGGCTGAGATGCTCGAGGTATTTGAACTGCTGCTTGACGGTAAGCTTGGATTCGCCGCCGGTGCGCTCGGCGAAATGAATCGGCACTTCCACGACACGCCGCACGCGGCACTTACACAGAAGTTCGAGCCCGATTTTGTAACCGAGCGGCGTCAGGCGCTGGGCCCGCCGAAACGTTTCACGTCGCATCGCAAAAAATCCGGACATCGGGTCCCGTGTTTTCCCCGCAAACGGCCGGGCGAGCAGCGTCGCGATGCGAGAGTTAATCCACCGCAACACCCCCCACCGCGCGGCCGTGCTTCCGCCGGCGGCGTAGCGCGAGCCGATGGCAACCTCGGCGCCTTCGTCGGCGATTGCCGCGAGCAACGCCGGGATGCGCTCGGGCGGGTGCTGGAGATCGGCGTCCATCACGACGAGCGTGTCGCCGCGCGCGAGGGCAAACCCGTCGAGCACCGCGCCGCTCAAGCCGGCGTAAGGCTCGGGTCGCACGTGAAGAATGACCGGAAACTGTTCGGCCAAATCGGCGCAGACCTCTGCGGTGCCGTCGGTGCTGCCGTCGTCGATAATCAGGACTTCGTACCGCGTCCCGCCGAGCGCGGCGTCAATCCGCGCAACCAGCGCTGGCAGGTTCTCCGCCTCGTTGAGCGCGGGAACCACGATCGACACGTCCACAGCGGCATGGCGCAGCATCGCATACATCCACCTCATTTATCGGCCACTCTGCCCCACGCCTGTACCCCGTAGTAGAATGTGCCCATGCGAAAAGCCCTTTCCGCACTGGTTCTTGCCACCTTGATCGGCCCGGCCGGCTGCCACTGCTGCCGAACCGACGAGCGAATGCCGACATCTTCGCCCCCAGCCACGACGCAAAACATCCGGGCTGAGTCGGATGAGGCTCTCTGGCGGGACTTATTCGACGGCAAAACCCTCGCGGGCTGGCAACAGGCTGGCTACGGCGGCGAAGGCCAGGCGAGCGTCGAAGACGGGCGGATCATCA
>JBKJRK010000424.1:0-6456 GCA_046593135.1 Tepidisphaeraceae bacterium
CATGCCCTGGTACAGCGTGTGCGTGATGCGACCGCGGAGGAGCTGGGTCGGAAAGGTCACGATCGGGACGCCGATCGCGAACGCCTCGTAGCTCGTGTTGCCGCCGCCGAATGGAAACGGGTCGAGCAGCACGTCCACGCACGCGTTGAGGGCGAGGAACCCGTCGCGGTCCTGGAGCGGCACGAACCGAACACGGCCCGCGACCTCCCCAAGCGTGCGCGCGAAACGTCGCTCCAACATCTCGCGGAACTTCAGGTGAGGGTGGGTGTCGATCAGCACCAGCAGCCCGTCCGGGTCCCGTCGAAGGATCTCGGCGAGCATCTCGTCGAAGTCGGGATGAAACTTGAACAGCGTTTGCGGGCAACCGTATAGGTGCGCGTCGGCCGGCAGACCAAAGTCCTGCCGCGTCTTCGCTCCCGCCAGAAGGTCCGGCCGCTCATAACTGACGGCGAGATGGTCGAGCCGCACTAGCTTCTCGGTGTAGAAGCGATCGGCGCCGGCGGTCTCGAGGCCCGCGGCGGAGATGAAATAGTCAACCGTTGCAATGCCCGTGGTGTCGGGGTGCCCCCACGTCACGCACTGCACCGGCGCAAAGCGTGTGAACGCGAGCGTGTAGCTCATCAACTCCATGCCGATGTCGGTGAAGAACAGGGCGTCGAGACCTTCAGCCACGATCATTTTGCGTGCGGTGGGCAAGTTTGGCGGCAGTTCGACGAAGTGGTCCGCAGCGGCGCGGTAGGCGTCTGCCATCTGCCCCGTTGGCTTGCCGACGAACAGCACGCTCACGTGGAAGCGGTCGCGCGTCAGGTTGCGAATGAGTCCGAGATTCAGCCGCCCGATCGTGTGATCGCGGAAATACGCGGAGAGGAAGCCGACGCGGATTCGCCCATCGCCGTGACGGGCAAGCGGCGGCTGCGGCGCGGTGTAGAGGCTCGCCACCTCACGCAGAATGTCACGGTCATCAAGGCCGTGGTAGGCCAGGCCAAACAACGTCGGGGCGGTCTGGTGCTCCAGCGACATTCGCACCCCGCGGGCGCACAGATCGGACACCGACGCGATGAGTTTCTGCCGTGCCGCCAGCATCTCCTCGGCGGACGGATAGACAGTCCGCAACGCCACCGCCGCCGCGATCTGCACGCGGGCGTCGTTGGGCAGCAACGCTGCGGCCTTGCAAATCAACGGCTCTGCGCCGTCCACATCCCCCAAGCGAGTCAGGATGTCCGCGAGGTTCGTCAGCGCCGCGGGTAGTCAGGATTGATGGCAAGGGCCTGCCGATACGCCGCGATGGCGTCATCCATTCTGCCAAGGATGGCCAGCGTATTGCCCGCGTTGTTGTGCGCCTTGAAGTAGTTGGGATTCAGCCGGATCGCCGCCTGCGCAGCGTCCAGCGATTCAAGCAGTTGCCCGAGATCGCGAAGGACGACGCTGAGGCCATTGAGCGCCTGCGGATACGCCGGACGCCGCTTCAGTGCCAGGCGATAGGCATCGACTGCTGCGGCATTGTCCCGAACTCCCCGAAGTGCTTCGCCGAGGTTGTTGTAATACTCCGGCGCCGAGGGACGCCGTGCGATTGCCTTGCGGATCGGCGCCACGGCACCGGCGTGGTCCCCGATCGCAATGCGGGCAACCCCCAGCAGATGGAGAGCGTCTGCGTCCTCGGGACGATGACCCAGGACGCGCTCGCACACCTCGACCGCCTGTTGCGCGCGCCCGGCGCGAATGTGATCGGCGGCAATCTGAATTGCAGCTTCGGCCTTCACGCTCTAAGCCGCCCTTTCGCTTCTCCACTGGGTGCCGCTCCCACGCCGGATCCGCGTGCATGGTGCGGCTGGGCTTCATCGCCTCGACCGAGATCACGGACAGCGTGGGAGCTCAGTGCCCCACCACCGGCTCGCCGAGCATCTTCTTCAACTCGGCGAACTTCTGCTCCAGCACCGTCGCGTTCGGCGCCTCGAGGTTGAGACGCAGCAGGGGTTCCGTGTTGCTCTTGCGGACGTTGAACCACCAGTCGCCGAAGTCGATCGTGACGCCGTCGAGGTAGTCGATCTGGGCCTTCTTGTAGTGCTCGGCCAGCTCGCGGATTTTGGCGTCCTTGTCCTCGACGTGGAAGTTGATCTCGCCGCTGTGGGCGTACTTGTAGTACGGCCGCATCAGCTCGCCGAGCGGCTTGTCCTGCGCGCTCACGACCGACAGCACGCATGCGAACGCCACGGCCGCGGAATCGGCGAAGAAGTTGTCGCGGAAGTACAGGTGGCCGGACAGTTCGCCCCCGAAGACGGCCTTGGTTTCCGCCATCGTCTTTTTGATGAACGCGTGTCCGACGCGGTCGCGCCGCGGGACGCCGCCAGCCTTGGTGATCGTGTCGGGAACGGCGTGGCTCGACCGCAGGTCGTAAATGATCGTCGCGCCCTTGTTCTCCGGCCGCTTCAGGAAATCCTCGGCCAGTAAGGCCGTGATGATGTCCGATCCAATGAGCTTGGCTTTCTCGTCAACAAACATGCAGCGGTCGGCATCGCCGTCGAAGCAGGCGCCGAAGTGCGCGTCCGGCGTCTGCCGAATTTTCTCCTTCAGCATGTCCAGATTCGACTCGACCAGCGGGTTGGGCTCGTGGACAAAGCTGCCGGTGATCTCGAACAGAATCGGTACTATTTCCAGGTTCGACACGTTGCCGAAAACCTTGGGAATCATTTTCCCGGCCATGCCGTTGCTGGCGTCGATAACAACTTTCAGCGGCCGCTTGAGATCGAGAAACTGGTGGACGTGGGCCCGGTACGCGTCCCACAGGTCCTGTTCTTCGTAGTTGCCCTTCAGGCCCGTCTGCAGGCCCGACGACTGGCTCGGCGTCCGCAGCGTGCTGGCGATCCGTTTAATGTCGTCAAGCCCCGTCGCCGACCCGATCGGCTTGGCCTTGGGCCCGCTGATCTTAAAGCCGTTGTATTGCACCGGATTGTGCGACGCCGTGGTCATGATGCCGCCGACGGCGTCGAGGTGGTTGATCGCGAAGTAGACGAATGATGTATCGACCATCCCGACGTCGATCACGTCCATCCCGACCGAGCGGATGCCGTCCGCCAGTGCCTTGGCCAGGTCGGGCGAATGGGGCCGCATGTCGCGGCCGACCACGATCGTATTCTCCCGCCCCACCTTCTGATCCGCCCCCAGCTTTTCCCGGCTGCGCTTGAGGAATTGGGCCGTCGCGTGGCCGACCTTCCAGGCGCCCTCTTCATTCAACGGATTAGGATACGTGGCACGAACGTCGTAGGCTTTGAACGCTTTTTCAATCATTTCAAGTCACCTGAACCGCGGGACGGAATTATCTACAAAACCAAGGGCCGAGAGTGTATCGGCACGCCGGGCGTCCTACCACCTGTCCGGGGCAATCCTGGCGTCAGTTTCCCAGGCGGGCGTTATGCTGATTGCCAGGGCGATTGCATGTGGCAACTCGTAGGGGCGAACCTTGTGTTCGCCCTCTTCCCTTGCTTGGTACGAAGGGCGAACACAAGGTTCGCCCCTACGCAACAGATGTGATTGCCTTGTGCTGTCGGGTGCTGATATTGATCGTGTTGGCGATTTGAATAAAGTACGCCGTCTCCTGAGGAATCGATATGCCGCAAATCGCCGTGCTCAATCAGCAGTCCGACGGGGAGGATCGCGTCGCGCTCGTTCCGCCGGGTGTAAAAAAACTGGCGGCGATGAATGTCGAGATACTTGTCGAAGCCGGCGCCGGCGAGCGGGCGGGTTTTCGTGACGCCGATTACACCGCCGCGGGTGGGAAAGTGACGACGGACGCGCAACTGCTCAACAACGCGGACGTCGTGCTCGTCGTCCGACAGCCTTCGGCGGAGCGGATTCGCCGGCTCAAATCCGGCGCCATTCCGATCGGATTGCTATCGCCGCTGGGCGATCAAGCGCTCGTCGACGTGCTGAACGAGCGGAGCCTCAGCGGCATCGCGATGGAACTCGTCCCACGCATCACCCGGGCACAGTCGATGGACGCGCTGTCGTCGCAAGCCAACATCGCCGGCTACAAAGCCGTGATGCTCGCCGCGGCCACCGCGCCGCGGATCTTTCCGATGATGATGACCGCGGCGGGAACGCTCCAACCCGCCAAGGTGTTCGTAATCGGCGCCGGCGTCGCCGGTTTACAGGCCATCGCGACTGCCAAGCGCCTCGGGGCGGTGGTCAGCGCCTACGACGTCCGCCCGGCCGTCAAGGAACAAGTGCAGAGCGTCGGGGCACGATTCATCGAATTGCCGCTCGACACCGCCGACGCCCAGGACAAAGGCGGTTACGCCAAAGCACAGTCGGACGAGACGCTCGCCAAGCAGCGCGGCATGATGGCTAAAACGATCGCCGAGTCCGACATCATCGTGACGACCGCGCTGGTGCCCGGCCGGCCGGCGCCCAAGCTCGTCCCCGCCGACGCGGTGAGCCAAATGAAGCCCGGCAGCGTCATCGTCGACCTCGCCGCCGAACGCGGGGGCAACTGCGAATTAACCCAACCCGGCAAAACGATCACGCACAACGGCGTCACGATCATTGGCATCGAAAACCTCGCCGCCACCGTGCCGCTGCACGCGAGTCAGGTGTATTCGAACAACGTCGTGAACCTGCTCGGCCTTCTCATCAGCAAAGAAGGCGAATTGAAGCTCGACGCGAGTGAAGAGATCACCAAAGCGGTGCTGGTCTGCCATCAAGGGCAGATGGTGAATGAAATGGTTGGCAAGACGCTGGAACCGGCGGCGCAGCCCGTGTAGCAAGTCGTACGCGAACAGCCGTGGCGCGGGCGTCTCGCCCGCGTCTTGATTCAGACGAGGGCGAGACGCCCTCGCCACGTGATAGCGGAGCAGACATGACCCTTCCCATGCCCGACATCGGCACGCACCTGTACGTGTTTCTCCTCGCGGCGTTTCTCGGGCTCGAGGTGATCCGGCGCGTCAGCCCGTTGCTGCACACGCCGCTGATGTCACTGACGAACGCGATCTCGGCGATCAGCGTCGTCGCGGCGATCGAGCTGGCCGGTTCGGGGCGAGGCGTCTTGGCGACAACACTCGGGACCATCGCCGTGATCGCAGCGACGACGAACATCATCGGCGGGTTCCTCATCACCGACCGCATGCTGCGGATGTTCAAGAAACGGGAGCCGCAGCGATGACCGCCGCCCTACTCGGAATGTCAGCCCCGGCTCACGACGGCGGATACGCGACCGCCGTCGCGACGGCCGCGTACCTCTTCGCCTGCGCCTGCTTCGTGCTGGCGCTGAAATGGCTCAGCGCGCCGGCGACCGCCCGCCGGGGCAACCTCGCCGGGCAGATCGGCATGTTGGCGGCCATCATCGGCGCCCTGCTCCAGCACAACGTCATTCACTACCAGTGGATCCTCGTCGGCTTTGCGATCGGCTCGCTCATCGGCATCCCGATGGCCGTCTTCATGCCGATGACCGCCGTCCCGCAGCGGACGGCGTTGTCGCACGCGTTCGGCGCCCTGGCGGCCGCCCTCGTCGGAACGGCGCACTACTACCTCTACGACCTCCCCGCCGTCCGCCCCCACCCCGTGGAGATGGGCATCCTGTGTTTGGAGATCCTCCTGGGCGCCGTCACGTTCACCGGCTCGCTGATGGCCTTCGGCAAGCTTCAGGACCTCCTGCCGACCCGGCCGATGATCTACAAGGGCCAGATCGTCGTGAACCTCTCGACTCTCGCCGCCGCCGTCTTGTGCGGCGTGCTGCTGACGATCAACCCGCAATGGACCTGGCTGTTCGCGATCTTCCTGCTCCTCGCCCTCGCCTTCGGCGTGATGCTCATCCTCCCCATCGGCGGCGGCGACATGCCCACCGTCATCGCGTTGCTCAACGCGTACGCGGGGCTCAGCGCCAGCTTCATGGGCTTCGTGCTCGACAACCGGCTGCTGATCGTCGCCGGAGCGCTCGACGGCGCGTCCGGTTTCATCCTGTCGATCATCATGTGCAAGGCGATGAACCGCAGCTTCACCAACGTGCTGTTCGGTGCGTTCGGCCAGGTCAAAGCCGTTGCCGGGCCGGCCGGTGAACAGCGCCAACCCAAGCCCACCACTCCCGAAGAAGCCGCCGGCATCCTCGACGTCGCCGGCAGCGTCATCATCGTCCCCGGCTACGGCATGGCGGTCGCCCAGGCGCAACACAAGGTGCGCGAGCTGTACGACCAGCTCACGCGCCGGGGCATTGACGTCAAATTCGCCATCCACCCCGTCGCCGGCCGGATGCCCGGCCACATGAACGTGCTGCTCGCCGAGGCCGAAATCCCCTACGACCGCTTGCTGGAGATGGACGAGATCAACCCCGAGTTCCCGCGCTGCGACGTGGCGATGGTGATCGGCGCCAACGACGTGGTGAACCCCGCCGCCCGGCACGACAAGTCCAGCCCGATCTACGGCATGCCCATCATCGAAGCCGACAAGGCCCGCACCGTCATGGCCATC
>JBKJRK010000651.1:0-2758 GCA_046593135.1 Tepidisphaeraceae bacterium
CGACCCCCGCGTACGCTCGCCGCAAGGCAAGCCTGTTGCGCAAAATTGCGGGCATGACAGAGTGCCCGTCGATATTTCAACTCGCCTGTGCCGTCGTCAAATCCCAGTCCATGTTGAGCTGATCGCACGCCGCCCCCAGCTTCTGTCGAAGCCCGCTCAGTGGGGTGGATCGCGGCACGGACAGGACGGCTTCGATCTCGAACATCGGCGAGCCGGTGTACGGCGCGGGTGTCAGCCGGGTTTCAAGGCTCTCGATGTTCACGTTCATCTCGCGGAGGACGTGGGCCAGGCTGTGTACCAGCCCGGGTTGATCGATGCCCGTACCGATGAGGCGGTAGGGCAGGGCTTCGGCACTGGCGGCGGCCCGCACGCCGACTGGCCGGATTTCGGCGCTCATCGCGCTACGGCCGGCGAAGGCGGGCAAGTCTTTCTCGACCCGCTCCAGCACGTCCGCGGCCCCGCCCACCAGCACCATCATCGCAAACTGCCCGCGCAGGTTGACCATCCGGCTGTCTTCGATGTTCCCGCCGCGGTCGAAGATGAATTGGGACAACTCATCGACGATGCCGGGTCGGTCGGTCCCGATTGCGGTAAAGACGGCGTGGGTCATAGTGAACGTTGGTTGTAAGCGCTTCGTGCCCGGATGCAAACACGCCGGGCCCGCGAACGCACCGCCGCCCGTCCCATCGTATGCGGTATGTCGTAGAATCGAATCCGATGACCCTCAGCGTATGCCTGCTTACCCGGAACGAAGAACCGACCGTGGCCCGCGCGGTGCGATCGGTTCGAGCAATCGCCCACGAAATACTCGTCGCCGACACGGCTTCCACCGACCGCACCGCCGAAGTTGCAGCGGCCGCGGGGGCGGCGGTGGCGCAGTTTGCGTGGGAGGACGATTTCGCCGCCGGGCGGAATCACGTGATGGCCCGCGCGACGGGCGACTGGATCTTGTGGCTGGATGCGAAGGAGGAGCTGACGCCACAGAGCGTCGATCTGCTTCTGCTGGCGATCGCGCGGGAAGATGCATTCGGCTTCTTCGTGCGCGTCCGTCAGGTTTCGCCCGACGGCAAGTGGGTGCTCGGCGAGTCGGCCGACCTGCGGCTGTTTCGCCGCCGGCCGGATGTTCGATTCATCGGGCGGCTGCACCCGCGGTTCGATCCGGCCGTGATCGAAGCGGTGAAAAGTGAAAGACTGGCGGTCGGCCCGTGCGACGTCGTACTTCTCCAACACGCCGAGCCGGGCCCGGTGAAGGAATCGAAGCTCCGCTGGACCGCCCGGCTGCTGGAACTCGAACTCCGCGACCGCCCCGGCCAGCTCCATTATCTCATCGAGCAAGGCCGTACGCTGCTCCTGCTGAACGACCCGCGCGGCCACGCCGCGATGGCCGCCGCTGCGGACGTCGTGCACGCCGCACGCGAGGCGCTGCTTGCGCCGAACGCTAACGTGCAGGTGCTGCTTCGACACATTCTCACGACCGATCCTGCGAAGTGGCCGGGGTCTCTCTCGAACGCCGAAGCGCGCGAGCTGGCTTTGCGCTGGTTCCCTAGCAGCCCGGCGCTTTTGTGGCTCCTCGCCGAGCAGGACTTTGCGGCCGGGGAATTCATCAGGGCCGCCGAGTTTTTGGAACGGCTCATCAACCTCGGCAAGACCGGCGCTTATGACCGCTCGCAGGCCGTCGCGCCCGATATCGTCGGCGAACGGGCCGTTTTGAACCTCGGCGCGTGTTACCTGAAGGCCGGCCGGCCGGCGGAGGCTGAGGCTTGTTTCGTGCAATTGACCCACAGCCCCGCGTTCGGCCAGGCCGCGACGCGGCAGCTTGATACCGCACGTCGTATGAAGCGGTAACGTCGTTTCAGGCGTGTTGAAAGTTCCAATGTGCCGCACCGATGCTTCCACCGGTCCGCAACAAGCCCTAAACTTTGGCGGCAATGTCCCACAAGCTGTCGTTTACGATTGATCCGGTGATCGAAGGCCGCGCGCGGCTGACCGACGCGCAGGCGCTGGAACTGTACCACGCCGCGTCGTTGCACGACTTGGGCGAGTGGGCCCACGCCGTCGCGCAGCGGATGCACCCGCACGACTACCGTACGTACGTCATCGACCGCAACATCAACTACACCAACGTCTGCACGGCCAAGTGTACGTTCTGCGCCTTCCGCCGGGATCACGAGGACGAAGACGCCTACACGCTCGACTACGACAAGATCGGCGAAAAGATCCGCGAGCTTGTCGCGATCAACGGCACGCAGATCCTCATGCAAGGCGGCATGAACGACCGCCTGCCGATCGAGTGGTACGAGGACCTGCTGCGTTACATCAAGACGAATTTTCCGACAGTTCACATTCACGCGTTCAGCCCGCCGGAGTTTGTGGAATTCGAGCGGTTCTTCGGGATGGATGTGCGCGAGATCATCCGCCGGTTCCATAAAGCCGGCCTCGACACCATCCCCGGCGGCGGGGGGGAGATCTTCGCCCCGCGCGTGCGCAAACGCATCGGCATCGGCAAGGCGTCCGGCGACGACTGGCTCCGCGTCATGCGCGTCGCCCACGAGGAAGGCCTCAACACCTCCTGCACGATGCTGATCGGCCACATCGAGTTCGTCCGCGAACGGATCGAGCACATGGCGGCGCTGCGGGACATGCAGGACTATGCGAGGGCAGTTGCCAGTTGTCGGTTGTCAGTTGCCAGTGAAGAGAATTCGCAGCAGGTCATTCGCCGGGTGAGTGGCCGCTGGCCCGGTGTGTTTGCAAAGTCTCC
>JBKJRK010000047.1:0-3761 GCA_046593135.1 Tepidisphaeraceae bacterium
CACTGCGGATGACTACGCACTCAAGCGGCAAGCGCTTTACGAGCGGCAGAGCGCAATCGCCTTGCAGTTGCAGACGAGCGACCGGGATGGGCGCGATATCGCGGAACTTGCCATCAAAGCGTTTGAACTCTCGCAAAGTCTGACAGAGCGATGGCTTACGTCGAAGTACCAAGCAAAACGCACGATTTTGGGCATTATGCTCAAAACCGTGCGATTGAACTCTGGAAATCTTGAGTTTACCCCAAGAAAACCGTTCGATTTGCTGCGAGACGTCAAACTCGTCCCGCTGAGTGGAGGCGGGGGGAATTGAACCCCCGTCCCGAGATAACTCGAATGGCGGCCTCTACATGCATAGTCGATCTTTTAATCTCGGTCCCGGCGGCGGGGATCGACACTCTCCGCCGGGGCCCAGTCGTCTAAATCTCGTCGCCGCGCCAACGTCCGAACGCGATGACCAGCCCGCTATTTTTCAGCCGATCTGCCGCGGGCGTCAGACCGGTCTGAGGTTACCTAATTACTTAGGCAGCCATACGAACCGGAACGGCAAAGCCAGTCCGGCCTGCAACATCGTTGTTGGCAGTTATGAAAGTGCTCACATGTTTAACGAGGCCAAGCGAGCGTCCTCGGCATGCCACCACCACCGTCGCCATCCGGTCGAAACCGATCGCCCCCGGTGTCGGGTAACTACGATCACAATAGTACGCCGGAACCGGTGTTAGGTTCAAGGGCTGCATGTGCATGATAATCGAGCTGGGGCGGGTGAGCGCGTGTTGGTGAAACCCGGCCCTGCGGGCCGTCGCGAATCGCGCGGGGCGGGGACGAGTTTTCCGCGGGGAGGGTTGGCATTAGAATCCGACCGCTTATGCCGAAGACCCAATCTGCCGTTGTCACGTATGCCAGGGAGAAACACGCCGTCGAGCTCCGCGAGGTGCCGGTGCCCGACATTGGGCCGGACGACGTGCTGCTGGAGGTGCAGGCGGTCGGCGTGTGCGGGAGCGATCTGCACATGTGGACGTGCCAGCACCCGTGGGAGGTCAATTACCCTTGCGTGCTCGGGCATGAGTTTGGCGGTGTTATTCACCAACTCGGCGAGCGGGTGGTCGGGTGGAAGGAAGGCGACCGCGTCGTCAGCGAGACGGCGGCGGTTATCGACCCGAATAACCCGATGAGCCGGCGCGGGTTGTATAATCTCGACCCGACGCGGCGCGGGTACGGGGCGGCGGTGAATGGGGCAATGACGAAGTTCGTCCGCGTCCCGAGCCGGATCCTTCATCGCGTGCCGGACCATCTGCCGCTCGAAGTGGCGGCCCTCACCGAGCCTTGCTGCGTGGCGTACAACGCGGTGGTGAGCAACGCGCACCTCCGTCCGGGCGATCGAATTGTCGTCTTCGGACCCGGGCCGATCGGGCTGCTGTGCGGCGCCATGGCCCGGCTCTGCGGGGCGGAAGTCGCAATGGTCGGGTTGGAGCAGGATCGCGTGCGCCTCGACATCGCAAAGGGTTACGGATGCACGCCGCTGACGGCGGGCGGGAAAGAATGGGCGGACGTGGTCGACGGCCTCGGCGCCGACGGTGCGATCGACGCGGCCGGGGTGTCGGCGACGCTCCGCAGCGCGATCAACGTCGTCCGGCCCGGCGGGTGGATCAGCAAGGTCGGCTGGGGGCCCCAGCCGCTCGACTTTTCCCTCGACCCGCTCGTGCAAAAAAACATCACGCTCCAGGGCAGCTTCAGTCACAACTGGCCGATCTGGGAACGCGTCATTCGTTTGCTGTCGACCGGCGCGCTCGACATCCGCCCGATCATCGGCGGCGTCTGGCCGCTGGCCGAGTGGCGCGAAGCGTTTGAGACCATGCACTCGGGTAAGATCGCCAAAGCGGTGCTGAAGCCGTAACCTCGGAGCTTATGCGGTTAAACAACAAAGTCATCATTGTTACGGGCAGCACCACGGGCGTCGGCGAGGCGATGGTCCGGCGTTTCGTGGCCGAGGGGGCGCGCGTGCTCGTCCACGGGCGCGAACGCGAACAGGGAGAACGCATTGTCGCCGAGGTGGGCCGCGACCGCGCGACGCTGCACCTCGACGACCTTGCCGACCCCAACGCACCGGCTCGTATGGTCGCGGCGGCGCTGGCGGCCTTTGGACAGATCGACGGCATCGTCAACAACGCCGCCTGGATCATCCGCAGCAACATCGAAACAACCGACGCCGAGTTGTTTGACCGCTGCATGGCGGTAAACGTTCGCGCCCCCCTGCTGTTGTTCAAAGCCGCGTTCGCGGAGCTGAAGCGGAACCAGGGCGCTGTGCTCAACATCGGCTCGATCAACGGCCTGTGTGGCGAGGCGAATCAACTCGCATACAGCATTTCCAAAGGTGCCCTCATTACGCTTTCACGAAACCTGGCCGACGCGCACGGGCAAGACAAGGTGCGCGTAAACCACTTCAACCTCGGGTGGGTGCTTTCGCCCAACGAATACAAGCTGAAGATCAAAGAAGGATCGCCGCCGGATTGGCCCGACCACCCCCCCGCCGCTTTCGCGCCGTCGGGCCGGTTGATGACGCCCGAGACGATTGCCACAGCGGCCGTCTATTGGATGGGCGACGAGAGTCGGCCGATCTCGGGTAGCGTGTTGGAGGTGGAACAGTATCCGGCGATTGGCCGCAATCCGATTAAATAGGGCGCGGCTCGTGTCGGTTTCTATGAATTCGTCCGCCGCTTATCGATTTTGATTTGCCGCGCGACCTTTTTCATGTCTTCGAGGTACTGGGCAAACGCCTGCTCGCGCATCAACTCATCCGGCACACGAAGTAGAGACGACGGATGCACGGTGGCCATGAGCCAGGGTGCCCACTTCGTCCCGGTGATGGCTTTGCCGCGCTGCTGCGTGACGCGGAATGAAGCTCCCTTGAGCGATTGGGCGGCGGTGGCGCCCAGGCAGACGATCATGCGCGGTTTGACGGCCTCGATCTCGGCTTCGAGCCAGGGACGGCAGGCGCTAACCTCGCGCGCGGAAGGTTTCGAGTGGATCCGGCGTTTGCCGCGCGGCTCGAACTTGAAATGCTTGACGGCGTTGGTGACATAAATCTCGTCGCGCGGAATGCCGGCCTGCCGCATCACGTCGTCCAGCAGCTTGCCCGCCGGCCCGACAAACGGCTTGCCGGCGCGGTCTTCCTGATCGCCGGGCTGTTCGCCGATGAACATCACGGTCGCACCCGGCGGGCCTTCGCCGAAAACGACCTGCGTCGCGTTGCAATACAACTGGCACCCCCGGCACGCCGCCGCCGCCTTGGCTAGCACTGGCAACGAACGTGACGGGGGCACGAACTCCGCCGCCGAAGCGGCAGTCGGGCAATTCGGGTCGTCGATCGCTTCGGCGGATTTTCGCAACGAAGTTTGCCGCGCTTTTGACACCATCGCCTCCACCCGCCGCGGCGCGTCTCTCAGCAATTCCGGTAAGATGCGTGTTTCCGGCAGCGTCTTCCAATGCCGCACGGGCATCTCACGCTTCATCGCACGCAGGTTGACGCGTGCCGGATTAAATATGTTGGCATAGTACGTTCGCCAAAGGTCTTCGAGCACATCCCCCTTCGGCGCCTGTGACTCCGGCACACCCGGCGCGAACCGGGCATTCTTTCCGTCCCACAGGACCGATTCGTCGGGCGTCAGGATCGACCACCGCATGGCCGCAAACCGCCGGACGAAAAACGGCGTCGTCAGGCGGACGATATGGTGGTCGGGGCGGTGCCAGGCAACGTAATGCTCCGC